>NZ_JBIUHC010000094.1:0-39766 GCF_044627735.1 Cupriavidus sp. CuC1
TCCTTCAAGCTCTTCTTGTTGTTGCAGAGGCTTGAAAGTTAACACAAATTCGAATTTGTTAACAGTATTGGGGCTAGACGCCCCGCGGGCACCGACTATATCTGCATTCCGCGATCACAAGACAGCCCGTGCAAGACGTTGGCCAGGTTTGTCGTTTCCTGTTGTAGCCTCCGATCGCGGTCGCCAGATGGGTGGCGGCACGGAGTTTTTAGGGCCGTGTAGGCGCGTCGCACGCGCTGAATTGACACTTCGCGATCCTGCCGCGGTGACAGCTTTTCTTCGCTGTGCTTAAGCCATTGATTTTATTGATGTTTCGTGCGATTTCTTTGCGTTGTCACGCGAATTGACGACATTCCTTCGGGATCGTTGACGACTTTCCTTTGTTCTACGGGAGGGGACACGCGCTCCCCGAACTGCAGCAGTAAAGGAAAGCCGTGAGACGGCGAAATGAGCGTAATCAGGTCGCGGATCAACTTTACTTCGCAAGCGGAACATTGTTACTACACTTCACGTCCGCAGGCTGCCCCGGATCCACGCGCGGGGCACCTTCCACCATGCAGCATCGCCGGGCGCCCCTATCTGACCGCGATATGACTATCCCTGCGGGAATCGCTGGCGCCGACATACGAGCCCTGCTTCCTGAGCAAGATCTGCATGCCCCCGAAGTCCCAGGTGCTCTCGGTCCTGGCGACCACGTCGTGGCCCAGGGCGGCGAGGCCCGAGACGGTATCGGCAGGAAAACCGGGTTCCAGCACCACCTGCCGCCCCGGCCCGACCTTGAAGCGCGGTGCATCGACAATGGCCTGCGGGTTCTGCGCGTAATCGTACAGGCGCACCATCATCTGGACGTGGCCCTGCGGCTGGAATGTGCCACCGGTCGCGCCGAAGGCAATCGGCTCGCCGCCAGCAAAGGCGAATCCCGGCAGGATGGTATGGAAGGGCCGCTTGCCGGGCCTGAGGAAAGACGGAGAACCGGCGTCGGTGGAAAAGCACGCGCCGCGATTCTGCAGCGAAACGCCGGCGTTGGGCACCACGATCCCCGAGCCGAATCCCATGTAGTTCGACTGGATCAGCGAGACCATCATGCCATCACGGTCGCCTGCCGCAAGGTAGACCGTGCCCGCCAGTGGTCCGAACGTGTGGCCGAAATCGGAAGCTTGCCGCATATTGATGCGTGCCGCGGCGGCCTGAAGGCAGGGGGCTTGCAAGCGGTCGCGTACCCGCCCGATTGTGCAGTCCGTATCGCCGATCAACGGCCCGACTTCGGAAAACGCCAGTTTGATGGCCTCGATCTGGAGATGCAGCGAGGCCGCCGAGTCGGCCGGCAAGCGCGCAACATCATGATGCGCGAGCACGCCCAACGCAAACAGAGCCACTGCGCCCTGGCCGTTTGGCGGCAACTCGCTTACCTGTAGCCCGCCGTAGGGCGCCTGTATGGCATCGACCCACTCGGGTGCGTGCAGGCGTAAGTCCTCGGCGCTAAGGACACCGCCTGTTTCGCGGGCGAACGCGGCGATTCGCCTGGCGGTCTCGCCGGTGTAGAAGTCCTTGCCGTTGGTGCGCGCCACGCGTTCGAGCGTCCGCGCAAGCGTCGGCTGCAGGAACAGCGCCCCGGCCACGGGCGCTGCGCCGCCGGGGAGAAACGCCGCCTCGAAGCCCGGCTGGCTGCGCAGCTTGGGCACCTGTTCCTGCCACTTCTGCGCGACACCGGGAGAGACGTGGAAGCCGGCTCGTGCGTAGCGGATCGCGGGCTCCAGCACGGTAGCGAGATCGAGCCGGCCAAAGCGCGTGACCAGCGCACTCCAGGCGGAGACAGCGCCGGGGACGGTGACGCTATCCCATCCACGCTGCGGCATCGCGGGCAGCCTGGCAAGACGAGCGACGTCGATATCCATCGGCGCCCGGCCGCTGGCATTGAGGCCATACAGCTTGCCGCCAGCGAAGACCTGGGCGAACGCGTCGCCGCCGATCGAGTTGTTGGTAGGCTCGACCACCGCGATGGCGGCTGCCGCAGCGATGGCTGCGTCCACCGCATTGCCGCCGCACGCGAGGATGTCGAGCCCCGCTTGCGCGGCCAGCGGTTGGGATGCGATGACCATCTCGCTGCCATGCACGGCAGCCTTGAAGGATGGGTAACGCTCGGGGGCGGAGGCGGATGGGGCGTGCATGGGCTACTGCGCCGCCAGGTGCTTGCTCTGGATCAAGCCGCCCCATTTGGTGTACTCGCTTTGCACGAAGATATTGAACGCCTCCGGGCTGCTCCATTCGATCTCGGCACCCTGCGCGGCGAACTGCTGGCGCACCTCAGGGGACTTGAGGACAGCGACGAGATGGCGGTTGAGGACATCCACGACGGGGACGGGCATGGCGGCCGGTCCGAAGATTCCAAACCAGGCGGTCACATCGAAGCCCTGCACGCCAGACTCGGCGACCGTGGGCAAGCCCGGCAGCAAGCTGCTGCGGTGCGCTCCTGTGACGGCCAGGGCGCGGACGGTGCCGGCCTGGATCTGGGCCTTGGCGGTGACCTGAAGGTCGAACATCAGGTTGACCTGGCCGCCAAGCAGGTCGGCTAGGGCAGGCGCGCTACCCTTGTATGGGACGTGGAGCAACTGGATGTTGGCGGCCTTGGCCAACAGCTCGCCCGCGAGGTGGTTCGAGGTGCCGGCGCCAGCCGATGCATAGGTGATCTGGCCGGGGCGGGCTTTCGCCAGTGCGATCAGTTCGCCCATGGTTTTTGCCGGCACCGATGGGTTCTCCAGCACGACAAACGGCACGGATGCCACGCGGGAGATCGGCGTGAAATCCTTGAGCGGATCATAGCCCACGCCACGATTGAGCGCGGGGTTCATCGCATGTGAGCTGACCGTGCCCATCAGCAGCGTATAGCCGTCGGGTGCTGCCTGGGCCACGAACTTGCTCCCGATGGCGGTGCCGGCACCCGCGCGGTTGTCCACCACCACAGGCTTGCCCACCCGTTCGGCGAGCCGCTGCGCGAGCAGCCTGGCCAGGATGTCGGCGGTGCCGCCAGGCGGATAGGGCACGACGAGGTGAATGGCGCGGTCCGGAAAATCCTGCGCGGCGGCGGGCACAGGCAAGGCCAGTGTGGTAGTCGCTACGGCGAGTGCAAGCAGCCGGTAAAGAGAAGTCAGCATAAGCAAGGCAGAGGAAGAATGACGCGCGCTCGGCGCGGAAGGCTCAGGACAGCAGCGGGACTTTGCCTTCGTCGACTTCGGCAATCGCCGGGATCTCCACGCCATGGCAGCCGACGTCTTCGCGGATCTCGTCCAGCGAGCGCTTAATGATCGCCATCTCTTGTTCGGGATGCGTGGCGCCCAGGCCGTATTCGGCAGCGAGGGCGCGTGCCCGGCCTGCGCGCCGTTGCTCGTCCTCTGGCAGGTTGACGACAGCGTAGACCCCATTGAGCAGGCTGCCGCGCAGCTTCTTGGCGAATTTCTGCCCGAGCAGTGCCTTGTCGTCCGCCGATATTTCCGAGAAGAAACGCCGCATGATGATGCGTCCGAACTGGATATGCCGCGCCTCGTCGCGCAGGATCAGCTTGCAGGCCGTCCTAATGGACGCGAAGCGCGCGTTCTCGTAGCGGGCCTGCAGCAGTTCGCCGGATAGCTGCTCGAACAAGGTGTTCACCGCCAGGCCGGCGAAGAAGCTCATCTGCTTCTCATCGCGCTCATCGTGGAAGCGGGGGATGATGGCGCGGAAGTAGTCCGAGCGCGGCGACTCCTGGTAGCCGGATATGGCACGCGCTACGCGGAACGAGGCCTCATGGTGGCGCAGTTCCTCGGCGATGAAGTTGACGACGTGCTGCTTCACCTCGAACGGCTGGTGCTCGAAGATCGCATCGCGCAAGCGCTCGGCGCCGTAGGGAATGGCGCCGTGTTCCATCCAGGCGCGCAGGCTCCACCACTCGCCGCCAGCCTCGCGCACTTCCGCAGGAATGTCGGCCTGCTCCAGGTCCGAGTAGTCGATCTGCGTCGGGTCCCACGCCAGCGCACGGGCCTGCTCGCAAAGGCCCCAGACATCTTCGTAGGCCAGGGTGGAGACGATGGGGTACGGGTTTGGAACGGGAGTGAGTTCTTCAAGCAGGGAGGGGCGCATTGTGTGGTCCTGTGGGGCTATTGCGTTTTTGCTCTATGGGCTCACTGTAGTTTGCAAAGCCCTGATATTCCAAATACTATTCGAAGCTATCCTTGATACATGAAGTGAATCACCGTGACCGACTTGCGCCAGTTTCAACAGTTTGTCGCCGTGGCCGAGCTGCTGAGCTTCCGGCGCGCGGCCGAGGCGTTGCACATGTCCCAGCCGCCGCTGACGGTGGCCATCAAGAAGCTGGAAGAAACCATCGGCACCGAACTGCTGGAGAGGAACCGGCATATGGTGCGGTTGACCCCGGCGGGGGAAGTCTTCCTGGTGGAGGCGCGCAGGACCATTGCCCAGGCCGAGATCGCGGTCGAATCGGCGCGGCGCGCGGCTAGCGGCATGTTCGGGACCTTGCGGCTTTCGTTCGTGCCGAGCGCGGCGCTTGATGTGCTGCCGGACATCCTCAGGCGATTCCAGCAGGAGTACCCGGCGGTCAAGCTGATCCTGACCGGCGAGAGCAGCGGCAAACAGCTGGAGCTGCTGCGGCGCGGCGATACGGATGTCGCCATCGTGGTGCCGCCGGTGTATGAGCCAAAGGACCTGAGCCTGGATATCCTGTGCGAGGAAACACTGGTGGTCGCCGTTCCGGCGGCGCATGCGCTGGCCAGGCGCAAGCGCCTGCGACTGGAAGAGCTGAAGGCCGAAGCCTTCGTCGCGTTCCCCTTCGCGGAAGGGCCGGGCTACTCGGGGGTGATTCTGGCGGCTTGCCAGCGCGCGGGATTTTTTCCGCGCGTGGTTCAGGAAGCGTCGCAGATGCAGACCATCATCACGCTGGTCGCCGGGAATCTGGGCATTGCCATTGTGCCCAGGGCCATGACAAGGGTGCAGGCGCTGGGCGTGGTCTATATCGACGTGACGGAATCCCGTTCTTCGTTGCGATATCCCCTGGTGATGGCCTCGCTGACCAATACGGAGAATGCACTGGTGGGGGCGTTCGGGGCGGTGGCTAAGCGTTCACTTGCGGGAGAGTGTTCTCTGCATGCGCCTATGGCAGTTAGCAGCGCCGCCTAAGCAACGATCACGTCGTCCAGCGCGCAACACCGACTCCGTCAGGCCAAGTTCCTGCGCGTGCTGAACAAGGTCCTCGAAGATGCCGATCTTGAGCGGCACCTTGGGTGCCGGACTCTTCGGAAAGGTTTGTGGGAACCGTTTCTGCAACTTCACGATAGCTTGCAGCACCGGATTGACGGGCTTAGCGGGCTCATTAAGGGGCGTTGCTGGGCGGGCCGAAGCCTTCGGGGGTGCGCGCGCGTCTTGGCCGGTGGTGCGGCCTTGGCTTGCTTTGTCAGTTGTTCCTTCAATGCCGCCAGTTCTTCGAAGCCCATCATGCCCAACCATTAAAAACGTCGTGCAATTGTAGCAGTGCCTCGCAATTCGCCGTGCCACCCACGCCGCGGTGCGGCCAGGACCAGGCTGGCGGGCTCGCTTACGTTAGTCAATAAGAAGAATGGTGGTAGTGGGGCGGGGAAGACGACAGCAAGGGTCCTCGACGCGAATTCGCCGTCGTCACACAAATTGCGGAAGACCCAACTTTACTTCGCAAGCGGAACATTGTTACTACACTTCACGGTTGCTGCCATTTTCAGGTTCGAAGGCTCGCGCGGCCGGGAAACCGGCGGCACGGGTCTGGGTCTGGCCATCGCTCATCAGCTTGCCGTGGCCGTTGGCGGTTCACTGAAGCTGCGCAACCGCGACGGCGGCGGTCTGATCGCCGAGATCCGTATCGGCTAAGGGCCGACATCACTCGGGCCATTTCGGTCACCGCGGCTCCGGCATGTCCGCGCCAGATTCTGGCGCGGACATATTGCTTTTGCGACACTGTGTGCCGCTTTCGCCTCGACTTTCCTGCTCTCACGTGCCTTCCCATGGCTATTCCGGGACGCCTCGCCGCCGTTTCCTTTCCTTTCCTTTCCTTTTTGTACGCATTTGCATCAGCCGACGGCACCGATACGTTCCCTGACACTAAGGCCCGAATTTCGCTACGGGCGCGATACGTGAGCCGTCTTAAATACGTTCCGTGGCAGCTGTTGAGGATCGTTAATTCCGCTAGCGGTGACCGCTATATCCGCTAGCAATCACATGGCTGTAAACCATTGATCTATATTGCGAAACGGCCGTTCAGTGGCGATTTTCGCCGTTGTGCAAGAGCAACGCCATTTTCCGTCCATGTCCAACGATTCCGCTAATACGGCGCAGCGGATCATTAATTCGGCTAACACGGGCTACGCCCAGCCGGTGTCGGCGAAATTCTATTGCTGGCCGGGCAGGGCGGACGGGGAGGGTGATAGTTCGGTAGAGCCATGCGTATGATCTCGCGAAAGTTCGGAAAAATAGGGGTATTCTGGCGATCCGCGTTCACGCCACGACCTGCGCGCCAGGAAGATCTCCATTGAAAGCACTCGCGAGCATCGGCAGGAGAAGAGCGTTTTTCCTTCATCTATCCTGGCTGGCACCCACATTTGCGGAATTTGAGGTCGCCATTAGCCGAAATAACGATCTGCAACAATAGCAGGCCGGCGCGTTTAGCCCTCGCGCCGTTTATGGAGGCATTTAAATTGCCGGTAAGCTCAGGGGACACCGTGTGTTCTACGACGCCCCTGGTCGTTGCTCGCGGATATGAGGGAGTTGGACTATCTCCTCTGCATATATACGTCAGAAGTGGTATTCGACCCGCACCATGGGCGTTTTCGCCAACGAGCCCGGCACCGAGTGCGGGTTGCCAAACTTGTTGCGCCAGTATTGGTACTCGACGCCGGCGCGCAACGTATTCTTGCCGATATGCAAACGGGTGCCGAGGTCGTACATCAGCATCGCGTCGATATTCAGTTCAGCCGAAGTTGGGCCGCCGAATTCGTTTGCGCCCTTGGCAGCTATGTAGTTGATATATCCTTCGAACGAGAGACCCGTCGAGGCAATCGGGATGCCCCACGCTGCATTGAGCATTGGATGTGCCTCGAAGTGGTAACGGCTGCTGACTCCCACCGGCTGGTTGCTTTCCCACAGCATCAGCAGACTAATGTTAAGGAAGCCCGGCACATCCATCATCAAGGTGGGTCCCACCACAAGCATGCGCTTTTTTGATGCATAGCCAGGATCATTCTTCGTGTTCCAGTCAAAGCCGGCGGTCAGTCCAAAGCCGCGGACCGGTCCGACTCCGAGATCCTTGTCGATAACCTTTCCCGCGTCGAGTGTGTGTCGATAGACAACATAGGCTTCCTGTGCGTTGTGGTCCTTGCTGTCTGATTGCAGAAGGTCGACGTTCAGGTAGTTAGTGCCGTACTTATACCCGCTGGCGTGAGTCAGATTGAAGATGCTCTTGCTAATGCCATCTCCCACGTAGGGTTCGGCGAACTTGGTGCCGTAGCGGTAGCCTATCGAGGTGTCACTCCACTCGAGAGCGCTCGCCGGCTGGATGCAAGTCAGTGATCCTGCCGCTGTCAGTGCGCAGAGTGCGAACTTTCCATTCTTCAATGCCAATTTCTTTGCCATATTTTTTTTTTACAAGAGAGTTTTCAACGAAAAAAGTTAAGCTGACTAAATTCAGCATGCTTATGGAAATGATTGCCGTATTTATAAGGCTAAAGTGCTTAAAACAATCAAAAACTGTTAGCAATTTTTATGCCGGTGTTATTTTGATAAAATTGACGTGAAATAAGCGCTGAATTGGTGTCATACGGATGTTTTTTCTTAAGATGAAGCGCGATCTGGTTGTTGCGCGCTACCATGGCCATGCGGCATGAGAAGTCGTTGTCAAGCATGCGTTATTTCCGTGCGTAGACGCACCGTCCCAAGCGCTAGGATTGCAGTAGTAGGTCAGCGCCTTTCCTCGCGCAGGTAGGGCTCGCCCAGGGCACCGGGCGTCTCGTCGCTGCCACGCCTTGTCATTGCCACCCACACCATCACGCCCAATGTGACCACATAGGGCGTCATCAGCAAGAAGTACTGCGGCAGCGCAATTCCGGCTGCGGCCAGCTGCGGGATCAGCGCTTCAATGCCGCCGAATACCACCGCTCCCGCGAAGGCGCGCCAGGGGGCCCAGCGTGCGAAGATGACCAGGCCCACAGCGATCCAGCCGCGCCCGCCCGTCATGCCGGCGATCCAGAGCTTGGTACTGATGACCGCGATGTAGCCGCCAGCCAGCCCCACCAGGGCAGACCCCGCAAGCACCGCCAGAAAGCGGTAGCGCAGAACGGGGATGCCGGCAGCATCAGCCGCCTGGGGGTTCTCGCCGACAGAGCGCAGGCGCAGGCCGGAAACCGACCGGTGCAGGTACCAGGCCACGGCCGCGAAGATGCACGGTGTGAGATAGGCCACCAAGTTCTGCCGAAACAGCCCGCCCACTAGCGGCAACTGCGCCAAGGGTCCCAGGGGCAGCGCGGGCAGACCGGTTACCGGCTGGTTGGTCCAGCCTAGCACCGTGCCTAGCAGGCCGGTAACGCCCTGGCAGAAGAACACTAGCGCTAGCCCCGCGATTACCTGATTCACACGCAGCCATATGGTCATTGCAGCGAACAGCACCGACACTGCCATGGCGGCCGCCATCGATGCCAGCAATGCAATGCCGGGCTCGTGTACGGCCAGTTGCGTGCCGATGCCCGCCAGCGCGCCCGCCAGCATCAGCCCCTCGGCGCCGAGCGAAAGTACACCCGCACGCTCAGAGATGATCAGGCCCAGCGCCGCCAGGGCAAAGGGAACGGCGAAATCCGGTAGATTGCCGAGCCAGTTAGCGATCAAGTCCATGTCACGTACCCTGTGGCGCCACGGCGCGCAGCCGGTGGCGGATGAAGAAATCTGAAGAGGCCACACAGATCACCAGGATGGCCTGGATCAACTGCACCATCGAGAACGGGATCTGGTAGAAGACTTGCAGGCTGCGGCCTGCCACAAACAGCGTGGCCACGAGCACCGCGACCACGCTGGCGGCCAGCGGGTTGTTGCGCGCCAGGAAGGCGATCAGGATGCCCGAGAAGCCGTAGCCACTGTAGAAGGCCTGCGTGAGCCGTCCTTCTTGTCCCGCGGCTACCATGAAGCCCGCCAGTCCGGCCAGCGCGCCCGAGAGCAGTACCGCGCCCAGCACCAGCCGCCGCACTGGGACGCCAACGGCGTCGGCGACGCGCCGGCTGGCATGCACGAAGCGCAGGTACAGCCCCGCACGGCTGCGCTCCACGAACCACCACGCTGCCAGCGCTACCAGTGCGGCGAGCACGATGGCGCTGCTGTAGCCACCCGGCAGGTCGGGCAGGCGCTCGAATGCCTGGAATTTAGGCGAATAGGGAAAGGCGTCCTTCGGGTCCTTCCATGCGCCGTAGAGAAGGTGCAGCAGGAAGTTGGCTGCCACGTAATTGAGCATCAGGCTAGAGATGATCTCGTTGATGCCCAGACGCATCTTGAGCGTCATCGGCACCACCACCCAGGCCAGGCCGCAGAGCAGGGCGGCTGCGGCCATGAACCACAGACGCAGGCCCGGCGGCCCGATTTCGTGCATGGAGATGGCCGTGGCGCCGATCGCCCCAGAAATCATCTGGCCTTCCAGCCCTAGGTTCCAGAAGCGGGCGCGGAAGGCCATGGCGGCAGCGAGCCCTACCATCACCATCGGCGCGGCCTGAAACAGCACCGCGCGAAAGTTCTGCGCATCGAGAAAGGTCTGGACGATGAACTCGTTGAGCAGGTCCTGGAGCGACACACCCGCGGCCACCAGGATGGCACCGCAGAGGAGCAGTCCGACTGCCACCGACAGCGTTATCACTGCAGCCTGTTGCGGCCAGCCGAGTTGCTGGCGCAACTCCAGCGTGTAGCGCCGCTGCAGTAGCGGCACGCGGCGTGGACGGGACGGCGGGGGCGTGGCAATTGCAGTCGCGAGTGCTGGAGTCTCGGACTTGGAAGCCGACATCGGAGCGCTGTGTGGGGCACCGCCGTGGGCCGAATGAGGGGTAGCAAGCACACTTGCGGACATGGGTGCAGGTGCCTCGGGCAGGGAAGTGGACATGTGAAATCTGTGTAGAGAATGAGCCGGGGCCGGAACGGGGAGGGCGAGCGCAGGAGCCGGCGCGGGTGCGGGCACCTCGGGCGGCGGCCCGGACATTGGTGTGTTGCGCGAGACATCGGAGCGGGCCGGGACGGCGGGGGCGAGCTCAGCCATGGGCCACCATCGCTTGTCCCACAGCCTGCCTGTCGGCGGGCGTGGCGAATTCGCCCACGATGCGGCCGCGTGCAATCACGCCCACACGGTCGGCCAGAGCGAGGACCTCGTCGAGATCCTCGCTGATCAGTAGCACGGCGGCGCCTGCGTCGCGCGCGGCCCGCAGCCGTTCGTGCACCTGGGCGCCGGCACGCACGTCCAGACCGCGGCTGGGGCTGTGGGCCAGCACGAGCCGCGGGTTGCGGCTGAATTCCCGGGCGATCACCAGCTTCTGCGCATTGCCCCCCGAGAGCAGGGCGGCCTTCTGCCGCACCGAGCGCACACCGAGCACGTCGAAGGCCTTCACGGCTGCCGCGGCGTCCGCTTCCAGGCGCCGGCGGTCCAGGCGCATCGCGCGCCCATAGCGGCCTGCATGCACCTGGCCAATGCCGAAGTTCTCCGCCACCGACAGACCGCCGGCCAGCGCCAGGCCATAGCGGTCCGCCGGGATGGCGGCAATGCCCTGGCTGCGCCGCTGCACGGTGGAGGCGGAACGCAGATCGCCGAAGCCTTCGAGCACCATCGTGCCCTCGCTTACCGGCAGCAGGCCCATGATGGCCTGCGCGAGTTCGCTCTGGCCGTTGCCACCCACGCCGGCCAGGCCGTAGATCTCGCCCGCATGCACCACGAGGTCAATGCCATCGAGTGCCGGGGGGCCGCCGGAGGCTGGGCTGCACAATCTCTGCAGGATCAGCCGCGGCGCGCCGGCCCTTGTCGGTCGCCGCGCCAGCGGCGGCGGCGCCTCGCCAACGGTGAGGCGCACCAGCTCCGCCTCGGCCGTCTCGCGCGGATCCACTGTGGCGACCGTGCGTCCGCCGCGCATTACGGTCACGCGGTCGGCATAGCGCTTCACGTCGGCCATCTTGTGCGTGACCAGCACCACGGCTGCCCCCTGGCGTGCCAAAGTCCGTACCGTTTGCAGCAAGCGTGCGGCCTCCTGGTCGGTCAGTACGGCGGTGGGTTCGTCGAGGATCAGGATGCGAGCGCCGGCCAGCAGCACCTTGAGGATTTCCACGCGCTGCTGCTCGGCCACCGAGAGCCGGGCCACGCGCTGGTCCGGGTCGATGTCGAAGTCCAGCACCTTCGCCTGTTCCGCAATCGTGCGGCGCACCCTTGCCAGACGCTTGCGGTAGCCTGCGACATCCGTTGCCGCAGGCAGGCTCAGCAAGATGTTTTCAGCCACTGTGAACGGCGCCACCAGCTTGAAATGCTGGTGCACCATACCAATCTGATAGCGCGCCGCATCGCGCGGACCGGCCAGCCGCACGGGGTTGTCGTCAACCAGCAGTGTGCCGGACTCGGGCGCGTACAGGCCCGCGGCAATGTTCATCAGCGATGATTTGCCCGCGCCGTTCTCGCCAAGCAGTGCATGCACCTCGCCCCATCGGACGGTGAAATGCGCGTGGTCCAGGGCGACGAAACCATCGAAAGACTTGTGGATGCCGGAGAGGGAGAGGGCGTCGGGCATGGCTTGCTCAGTTGGTTGTGGATTATTTCTGCGTGATCACGTTTTTGACGTACCAGTCCATCTTCCAGAGGTCTGCGTCCGAGAGCACTTGGCCGGCGGTCACGCGTTCTTTCCCGTCACGGTCCTTGAGCGGGCCGGCGTAGATCTGCTTGCCTTTCATCAGAGCGTCGCGCTCGGCCAGGATGGCGGCTTGCTTGTCCTTGGACACGGCCGCACCGAAGCCGGCAACGTCTGTGCCGCCATCCTTCATAGCGATGAAGGCACCATGGGGCTCGGGCTTCCAGTTGCCGGCCTCGATCTTTTTGAGTTCGGGGATCAGGAACTTGTCCCATACCCAGACGGAGGAGCACAGCGTGGCCTTCGGTGCGAAGGCGCGCAAGTCACGGTGATGGCCGGTGCCGTAAACGCCGCGCTCCTGCGCGACCAGCTGCGGCGTGGGCGTGTCGACATGCTGGCCGATCACGTCGGCGCCCTGGTCGATCAGTGCCATGGCGGCAGCGCGTTCCTTTACCGGATCGTTCCAGGCGCCGGTGTAGATTACCGTGACCGTGGCGTTGGGATTCGTCTTCTGTGCACCAAGCGCAAAGGCGTTGACCGTCCAGTTCACCACGCCGAAGGGGTTGGCCGCGACGAAGCCGAGCTTGCCGCTCTTGGAGGCAGCACCGGCGGCCATGCCGCACAAGTACTGGCTTTCATAGGTGCGGCCGTAGAATGATTCGAGGTTGGGCCCGTTCGTCGTGCCCGAGGCATTGAGGAAGGCCACGTCGGGATACTTGGCAGCCAACTCCTTGAAGGCATCGGAATAGCCGAAGGCGGTGCCGATGACGATGTTGGCACCGCGCTGGATGAAGCGCTCGGCGGCGGGCTTGATGGCCGATGCGTCCTCCGGCACGCTTTCCACGAACTGGATCTTCTGGCCCAGCGCCGCCTCGACCTTCGCGCGCGCCTCGTCGAAGGCCTGGGTCCAGCCGCCATCGTTCTTCGGGCCGAAGTAGATCATGGCGATCTTGGGCTTGCTCTTCAAGGTAAAGCCCGGCGCCTCTGCCTGGGCGTGCAGGGCGGTGCCTAGCAGGGCCAATCCGGCAAACAAGCCGGCGATCGATCGCGTCAATTTCATCTTGAACCTCTGTGTTGGGAGAAAAGAAAAAAACGACCTGTAATGGGAAGGGCGTGCGGTACGTCTATGCATGCCTGTCCATCATGTAGTTGATGCGGAAAACGTTGCCTTCGGGGTCGCGAAGTACAGCCTGGTACCAGTGGTAGTAGGTTTCGTAGGGAGCCTTCAACAGCATGGCGCCGGCCTCCAGCGCCACCGGTACCATGCGGTCTACCTCAGCCTTGGACTCCACGTCGATGTTGAGGAGGAAGCTGTCGCCGCACACGTCGTCCGCGCCTTTACCGAGCTGCAGCAGCACATAGGCATCATGTGCGTTGAAGCCGAGGCTGCTCTTGCCCGTGTCGAGGCCGCGGAAGATGGGAGAGCGGATCGCCTCGATCTCGGGGAAGCCAAAGACACGCTGGTAGAAGCCGCTGAGCGCGACCACGTCCTTGGCAAAGACGTTGACGTAGGAGAGTTGCGCCATCGATGTCTCCCGATCAGGCCGCAATCTTGGTACCACCGAAGGTCGTCTGCTTGACGAACTTGGACGTCAGGTGGTCGCCCGAGGTGATCGGCGCGTAGAGGGGCGTCTCGCCCGGTGCCGTGCAGCCCGGCAGGCAAGTGATCATGGCGTCGTAGTTGGGCTGGTGGAAGAAGACCAGCGACTGCCGCCGCGTATTGCTCTGCATGTTGTCCAACTGCGGGTTCACTACACGGTGCAGCGTGGAAACCCACCGGTCGTTGGTCCACCGCATCATCAGATCGCCCAGGTTCACCACGAAGGCGCCGGGTACGTGCGGCACGTCGATCCATCCTCCGCCGGAGGCTACTTGCAGGCCCGGACTGTCGGGCAGCACGATGGTCAGGCTGCCGTAGTCGGTGTGCGCGCCGGCACGCAGCTGCCCAGGCAGAGGGGGCTCTTCCTGTGGCGGGTAGCTCAGCGCGCGAAACATGCTGATGTGCTTATCGATCTTGTCGTCGAAGTAGTGCTCTTCCATCTCCAGCGCCAGCGCGAAGATACGCATGAGCGAACATGACAGATCGCTCATCGCCGCGAAGTACTCAGCGTAGGTCTCGCGCATACCTGGCAGCGCGGGCCAAACGTTGGGCGCGAAGTGCGGGCCGGCCGCGGGGCCGCGGTGGTACGCATCGTCAGGCACGTTCGCGGGGCCGGTAGAAAAGGACTCCTTCAAGTCGCCGGGCGCGGCCTCCTCCAGGGAATAGGCAAGGCTCTCTTCTGTCACCGCGCTGTAGCCTCGCACTGTGTCGGGGCTGGGCCGGTCGGCCTTGCGCTTGTCGGATAGCGGCAGCTCGAAGAATTCCTGCGAGACGCGCGACACGCGGTCGATCAGGTCCTGCGGGATCTGGTGCTGCGTGATGACAAGGAATCCGATGCTGCTGCAGGCCTCGTCCATCGCGCGCGCAACGGCGGCTTTGCCCTCCGGCGTGTCGGAGAAGTAAGGTTGCAGATCGATGATGGGAACACCGACACTCGTTGGGGACATCGAATTTCTCCCGGGAAGGACGGCGCCAGCAGGCGCTCGGTGGTCGAGGGTGATATGCGTAGCGGGCAAGGAGCCGTTTCCTGGGAGGGCGGCGTCGGCAGGCACGCGACGCCAGCGGATACGCAACGTCCGTGCCAAGTTGGACCATTTGGACAAATTCCTATGGGTGCCGTGTGTGAGCGTCATGAGAGCGGCATAGCGCGGCATCCAGACGCGCCCCATCGGTGCATTTTCGAGAGCCACAACATATGAGGCACCACGGTGGTCATTTCGACTGAGTCGTGGTGGTGCGCCCGATGCCACGTCCTGTGGCATGCTTTCCGGGTTGTCACACCGCGCACGGTTCGTGCATGGTGTGCTTCAATACACCATTAGCAACGCCAGGGAATAGCAGTACATGCCACCAGAGACCAAGAAGGACAAGGCCATCGCGCAGCGCAAGACGGCGCGTAAGACAGCGCGAAAAACCACAACATCGGTAGTGGCGAAGGCCGCAGCCAAGAGCTCCGTGTCCGGCGTGCGCCAGGCGGCGGCGGGTAGCCGGCGGTGGCGGCAGATCGAGGACAAGCGCGCTGCCATCCTCGGTGCGGCGCTGGGGCTGTTCTCACGCTTCGGGCTGCATGGCACCTCGCTCGACCAGGTCGCGGCGCGCGCCGACGTGTCCAAGAGCAACCTGCTGTATTACTTCGCCAACAAGGAGGACCTCTACGTCTCGGTGCTGCGCGACTTGCTAGCTTTGTGGCTGGAGCCGCTGCGCAGTTTCAGTGTCGAGCAGGACCCGCGCGAGGCTATCGCCGACTACATCCGGCGCAAGCTCGTGATCTCGCGCGACCAGCCCGATGCCTCACGCCTGTTCTGCCTGGAGATGGTCCAGGGTGCGCCGCTGATGCGTGACGAACTGGCGCGCGAGTTGCGCGACCAGGTGGAGCGCAAAGCCGAGGTGATCAGTGCTTGGGTCGCCGCCGGCCGTCTGGCGCCGGTGGAGCCGCACCACTTGGTATTCGCGCTATGGGCCACCACCCAGCACTACGCCGACTTCGCGGTGCAGGTGCAGGCCATCACCGGGCGCACGCTGGAAGACCCGGCATTCTTCGAGCAGACGGTGGAGAACGTGCAGCGGATCGTGCTGGAGGGCATCGCGGTACGTGCGCAGGCGTCGCTGCCCTGATGCAGCATCCGTCCCGCGATGCATTGCCGCGGATATTCAGTGCGCATTCGAGCGCAAGTCGTGGTACTGGCGCCCGAAGTACATGAGACCGTGCGCGTCGGTGTGCGCGGTGAGGGCGATGACCTCACAGAACAGTACCTCGTGCGTGCCCACGCTGGTGCTCCGCACCACGCGGCAGTCGAACGACACTGCCGCGCCCTCGAACACCGGCGCCCCCGTCAGCTTGCGGCCCCATCGGCCAGCCGCGAAGCGCTCGTGCATCGGTGTCTTGCCGCCGAACAGGCTGGAGAGTGCCTGCTGGCCGGCGCCGAGCGCGTTCACGCAGAGCACGCCGTTGGCCAGGAAGGCGGGGTACACAGAGGCCGCGCGGTTAAGGCAAACCAGCAGCGTGGGCGGATCGTCGGTGACGCTGCAGACGGCCGAGGCGGTGAAGCCCGCGCGTCCACCGGGACCATCGGTGGTAATGATGTTGACTGCCGCGCCCAGGCGCGCCATCGCGTCGCGGTAGTCGCTCTTGGGTAGCGCGGACGATGGCGCTATCGCTGTGGACGTGGCCTCAGGGGTAGTGGTATTCAGCATGGTTAGGCTCCGGTGAAGGGGGGCGCATCAGGCCAGCGCGCAGGCGTCGGTAAAGTCGAGCCGCGGCAGGCGCCCGAACACCTTCGAGGCGTCGCCATGGCCGAGGTTGATCAGGAAATTGGCGGTCCATGTGGTACCGCCGAAGAACTCGGCATTCACTTTCGCTTGGTCAAAGCCCGACATCGGCCCCGCGTCGAGTCCCAGCGCGCGGGCCGCCAGGATCAGGTAGGCCGCTTGCAGCGTGCCGTTGCGAAAGGCCGTCTCGTGCGCCGCCGCGGGGCTGCCGGTGAACCAGCTCTTTGCATCCGCATGCGGGAACAAGACAGGCAGCTTGTCGTAGAAGGCCGTGTCCCAGGCCGAGATCACGGTCACGGGCGCGCTCAGGGTCTTCTCCAGGTTGCCCTTGGACAACGCGGGCGCCAGGCGCTGCTTGCCCTCGGGCGTGCGCACGAAGATGAAACGCCCGGGCGAGCAGTTGGCCGAGGTGGGGCCCATGCGCGCAAGCATGTAGATTTGCTGCAACAGCGCGTCGCTCACGGGCTCCGCGGTCCAGCCGTTGTGGCTGCGGGCTTCGGAGAACAGCGTTCCCAGCGCGATATCGTCCAGGTGGGTACTCATGCGGCAATCTCATTGCGGGTTGTGACGCCGGCCAGAAAGCTCAGCAAGCTGCGGTTGAAGGGTTCGGCCTCGGTGACACTGTGCGCATGGCCGCCATGCGGCACGCAGTCCAGCGTGGCGTTTGGCAGGCCGTCGGCCAGGCGCCGGGAGCAAGTCCAGGGCACCAGTGTGTCGTCGGCGGCAGCCGCCACCAGTGTAGGCACGGCAATCTCGGACAAGCGGGCATCTACGTCGAAGGCACGCAGGGCGCCGATGCGCGCGCGCATGGTGGCTTCGCCCGGGAAGTGGGAGAAGGCATGCTCCACCTCGGCCTGCACGCGCTCCGCGTGCGCGGCGCACCAGGCGGCGGGGTACAAGAAGATGGGTTGCGCTTCCACGTAGGCGCGCGGACCGCAGGCCCCCAGCAGCGCCAGCCGCGCGTCGAAACAGCGCGCCGAATGCGGATTGGGTTTCGACCAGGCGTTGACCAGGATAAGGCTTGCGATCCGGTCCGGCGCATCCAGCGCTAGTTGCAGGCCCACCAAGCCCCCCAGTGCATGGCCGGCGAGATGGCAGCGTGCGGTGCCAGTGGCATCCAGGATCTCGGCCACGTCCTGCGCCATGTGGGTGATGGTGTAGGGCAGGGGTAGCGTGCCGGGGCTACGGCCCGTGCCGTGCTGGTCGTAGGCGATCACGCGGTAGCCCGCTTCCACCAGCGCCGGGATCTGCGGCTGCCAGAAGCCGGCAGAGCCGCCCAGGCCGGAGGAGAGGAGCACTGTCTCGCAGGCGTCTACCGGGCCGTGCAGATCGTAGGTCAAGGTCATCGCGTCAGGCCCCCTTGCCTACGTGGGCAATGGAGGCGATCTCCACCAGCGCGTCGGGTTTCACCAGCCCGCATTGGATGCAGTAGCGTGCGGGCTTGGTGCCAGGGAAGAACTCGGCATAGACTGCGTTGATCTTGGCGTAATCGGCCCAGTCCTTGAGCATGATCATGTTGAATGTCACGTCGTCCATCGTGCCCCCGGCGGCCTCCACCACGCCCTTGATGATGGTGAGTACGTGGCGCGTCTGCGCGGCGGCGTCGCCCACGTGGACCACGTTGTTGTCCTTGTCGAAGGGCAACGTGCCCGAGACGTAGAGCACGCCGTCGGCGAGCGTGCCGGGAACGAAGGGAGCGATGGGGGTGCCGGTACCCGGCGGGATGATGGCTTGCATGGGCATGGTGTGCTCCTCTTTTTGAAGATCAGGCGATGGCCGGCTCGGCCGGCACGAGTTGTGTGGGTTGTACGGCGGCTTCGGGTGCCACAGTGCGGCAGAAGTCGTCCACGTTGGAGACCCAACCGAAGAAGGTCTCGATGTTGTAGATCGCCGCCTTCTGGATATAGTCCGGACCGGCCTGGTGCGTGGCGTCCTCCAGTACCACGCCGAAGTACTCCAGGTGAAAGCCGTCGCGCAACGTGGATTCGACGCACACGTTGGTCGCGATGCCGGTGAAGACCAGGTTGCGGATACCACGTGAGCGCAGCGTGCTGTCTAGCATGCAGTTGAAGAAGCCGCTGTAGCGCGTCTTGGGCACTACGATGTCGCCAGGGTGTGGCACCAGTGCATCGACCAGCGCGTAGTCCCAGCCGCCCTTTGCGAGGAACTTGCCCTGCAATTCGGGCTTGCTACGCATCGTCTTGAGCGCGTTGGACTTGTACCAGTTTGGCGAACCGGGCCCGCCAGCTTCCACGTAGTTCGCATCCCAGCCGTTCTGCAGGAACACGACCAGGATCCCTGCGGCACGCGCCGCGGCGATGGCGCGCGCGATGTTGGCTGTAGCGGCCTGCGCACCCGAGATGTCGAAGCCAGCCAGATCCAGGTAGCCCTGGGCCGAGGCATAGGCGTTCTGCATATCGACGACTATCAGGGCGGTGTTGGCAGCGAGCAAGGCCACAGGCTCGGGGCGTGCCGGCAGCACCATCGGCGCGGGGGTGCCGGGCGCACCGGGCGCACCGACGGGCGTGGACGAGGTGAGGGTGGTGTTCTTCGGCGTCGTCATGGCGATCCTCCTTGCCGTCATGCGGCCTGGCGCTTGGACTGAACCAGCGAGGGGACGGGGCTGTCCACGTGGGCGCGGCTCTTCATCAGGGGCTGGACGCGCTCGCCGAAGGCCTGCACGCCTTCCACAAAATGGTCGAAGGTCAGCAACACGCCTTCGGTGCCCGGCACCTCGGCGACTTCGTCGAGCATGCGGGCGACGTTCTCGTAGGAGCCCACCAGCGTGCCCATGTTGATATTGACGGCCGAGGTCGGGTCGGCCATCTGGCGCACATTGGTGTCGGCGCCGGATTTGGTGTCGACTGCGCCCTGCTGCCCAAGCCAGGCAATTGCCTCGTGGTCGGCACCGGCCTTGTAGTGCTCCCACTTGGCCCGGGCGGCCTCGTCGGTCTCGTCTGCGATCACCATCATCAGGACATAGGAAGTCACTTGGCGGCCCGTCTTCCTCGTGGCCTCGATCAGCTTCTCCGCTGCCGGAGCGAAGGCCCTGGGCGTGTTGACGCCTTTGCCGAAGCAGAAATTGTAGTCGGCGTACCTGGCTGAGAAATCCATGCCTGCGTCGCTCTGGCCGGCACAGATCACCTTCATATCCGCCTGCGGCGTAGGGCTCACGCGGCAGTCCTCCATGGCGAAATGCTCGCCCTTGAAATCGGATTTGCCGGTGGCCCAGAGATCGCGAAGCACCTGCACATACTCCGAGAGGTATTGGTAGCGAGTGCCGAAGAACTGGTCGCCCGGCCACATGCCCATCTGCGAATACTCCGGCCGCTGCCAGCCGGTCACCAGGTTCACACCAAAGCGCCCGCCCGAAATCGAGTCGATGGTGGCGGCCATGCGCGCTACGATGGCAGGGGGCATGGTGAGCGTGGCGGCGGTAGCGAAGAGCTTGATCTTGGAGGTGACCGCGGCCAAGCCTGCCATCAGCGTGAAAGACTCCAGGTTGTGGTCCCAAAATTCGGTTTTGCCCCCGAAGCCGCGCAGCTTGATCATGGAGAGCGCGAAGTCCAGGCCATAGTGCTCGGCCGTCTGTGTGATCCGCTTGTTGAGCTCGAACGTGGGCTTGTACTGCGGAGCGTTCTCCGAGATGAGCCAGCCATTGTTGCCGATGGGAATGAAGACGCCGACGTTCATGTTTTCCTCATTTGGTCAAAGGGCCCTGATCCGCGTCATGCCGTTGCATCCGTGCCAGGGTAGTCCGTACTAGCATGCATCATGCCATATGCAAAATAGCATTATTAATCAATGACTTGAGTGTTAGTATTGGATTTTATTTGACCAAATGGTCCAAATTGGATCATTTGGTTTTCATCTGGCTCACGGCAATGGTGCGCGCATGCGCCGAGACAGTGCCATGCCGGCCACGGGTGTGCGCCTTGTTTAGGTGGTGCTTTTCCAGTGGGTGCAAGTCCAAACAAGAGCAGGAAGCACAGCGCGCAACGATGGTGGCTGCAGTGGTGACCGCGGCAGTTCGACGGGGAGCAATGGATTCCAGTTGTCGAGCGCACGCATGCGGTGCCGTGCCGTCGTCACAGATCAGTTCGGCTTCGGTGCAGTAGCGGGTTGAGATAACGCACGCACTCCACGATGGGCTTGCAGTTGGTACGCCCGCATCGCATCGGCCCGCGCAACGTGTCCCGTCAGATCCATGCGCGCGGCACCTTCCAGCAGGCCGGTCCAGTAGCGGGTGCGCGGCACTAGCTAGTCTTACTGTGTCATAAAAAATAGTGCATTATATGTGCTTCTTCATTCAAGGTGGAAGTGCATGAGTACAAGCGACCGATTTGCGGAGTACATGAACTACTTGGCTGAGGGATTGGGGCATGCAGATCGCCGGGCCGGCTTGGAGAGCTATTGCACTGGCCTGATGCTGCCGCTGTCGCGCAAGAGCGTCGAACCGATGGCGGCACGGGTTGACCCACTGCATGCCAGTGCCCGGCATCAGTCTCTGCACCACTTCGTCTCTAAATCCGATTGGTCGGATGCGGCATTGATGGGGCGCGTCCGGGAATGGGTGCAGCCTTTGCTGCAAGCTCAAAGCGGTCGTTATTGGATCATTGACGACACGGGCTTTCCGAAGAAGGGCAAACATTCAGTGGGTGTGGCGCGCCAATATTGCGGCCAGCTTGGCAAACAGGACAACTGCCAGGTGGCAGTCAGCCTGTCACTGGCTACAGAGCAAGGCAGCCTTCCGATTGCTTATCAGCTTTATCTCCCCAAGGAATGGGCCGACGATGCGACTCGCCGCCAGAAGGCCGGCGTGCCAGACGATATCGCGTTTGCCACCAAGCCGGAGATTGCCTTGGCGCAAGTACGGGAGGCGATCGCAGCCGGCGTGCCTGTCGGAGTCGTGCTGGCCGACGCTGCGTATGGCGATGAAACCGGCTTTCGCGAAACCCTGACCGAGCTGGGTCTGCTTTACGCGGTCGGGATTCGCTCCACGACGACAGTGTGGCCGCGGGGCGTCTCGCCACTGCCGGCCAAACCGGCAAGCGGTCCGGGCAGGCCACCGAAGTTGCTGCGTCGCGCACCGGGCCATGAGCCGGTTTCCGTGAAGACCCTGGCGATGACTTTACCCTCGAGTGCTTACCAAGTGGTGGCTTGGCGGGAAGGCACCAATATGGCCCTTTCATCGCGATTTGCGGCCGTGCGGGTTCGCCCGGCGCATAGGGACTATTGGCGCAGCACCTTGCGTGACGAAGAGTGGTTGCTGGTCGAGTGGCCGGAGGGCGAAACGGAGCCAACCAAATACTTCTTGTCCACAGCACCAGCCGATGCGCTGATAGAGCAACTGATATTCGTGACCAAAATGCGTTGGCGTATTGAGCGCGATTACCAAGACTTGAAGCAAGAGCTCGGCCTTGGTCATTACGAAGGGCGAGGCTGGCGCGGATTCCACCATCACGCGACGCTGAGCATCGCAGCCTATGGCTTCCTGATGGCCGAACGACTCACTGCCGACAAGTCAGAAGGCAGTAAAAAAAACTTCTTCGAACGCCAAGTCCCTGCGCTTCCCGCGGATTACATCCCCCGTGGCAGCCCTGCGCGCGCAGCGACACGTGGCGAATTCGATCACGACACTCCGTCATCACCTTAGCTTCCACCTGATGCGCAGCCTTGGGCTTTGCCCATGCTGCGCATCAATCGATGGTCGATTCAATTTATGACACAGTAGAACTAGCAGGCTGCTGAAGTACTCACCGCACAAAAGGCGAAGCTTCTTCCTACAAGGCTGAAGGCTCGCCATTTTTCACAATCCGGGAATCTGGCGTCACTTCATCGATTTTTTCGGTGATTTGACGCCCATTTCCAGCCTCATTTCCGCGATTACTGCGACTGCGGACGGATTTGTCCCAGGGAACGCATACGTACGAGGTTGTAGGCGGCCATGCTCAGCACGAACATCTGGTCGACCTTCTTCCGTCCGCGCAACATCACCTGGCGCATGCGCCCAACGGTCTTGGCCCATCCAAAACCTTGTTCAATCAGCTTGCGCTTCTGCTGCGAGATGGCATAACCCTCGCTGCGTGCGATGGCATCAGGGACGGCCGAGCGCCGCCCCGAGGTGTTTTGTGCGACATGCGGCGTCACCTTCATCTCCAGGCAAGCCTGAATGAACTCCTCCGCGTCGTAGCCCTTGTCCGCGCCCACGGTGACTTCCACATCGAGATCCTAAGCCACCTGCCTGGCATCGTTTAGCATGACCTTCGCGGCCTCGCGCTCGGCGTATCGGTCAGCATTGGTCACCATGGCGCTGACCACCAGGCCGTGGCGATTGTCGCTCAGCGTATGGCCCATGTAGCGCAACTCACTGGCGGTCTTGCCTTTGCGATAGAGCCTGGCATCGGGATCGGTCTTGGACTCGTGCGTCTCGTTACCGCGCTTGCGCCCCTTGAAGTTAGCGCCGTCGTTATCGTCATTGTCGCCGCCGTCTTTGGGCACGAAGCTCTTGTGGCCTGCCCACGCCTGAATCAGCGTGCCGTCCACGCTGAAGTGTTCGCCCGACAGCCAGTCCTTCTTCTGCGCGATGGCCAACACTTCATTGAAGAACTCGATTACCGCGTCGTGCTTGATCAGCCGTTCGCGGTTCTTGCTGAACACGGTGGGCACCCAGACCACATCATCCATGGCCAAACCAATGAACCAGCGAAACAGCAGGTTGTACTGCGTCTGCTCCATGAGCTGACGCTCTGACCGGACGCTGTAGAGCACCTGCAGCAGCATGGCCCGCAGCAACTTCTCCGGCGCGATGCTGGGCCGGCCGCCCTTGATATCGGCTTCATACATCTGCGCGAACAACCGGTCCATCTTCGCTAGCGCCTGATTGGCCATGGTGCGGATCGAGCGCAGCGGATGGGACTTCGGCACGAAATCATCCAGCCGCCGCATAGTGAACAAGCTCTCCGTGAAGGTGTCTGCGCCGCGCCTGAAATCTTGGGTTGAATGGACTCCTCAGATCAACGCCTCAGCCAGTCCCCGCGCTGACGTCCGCTAGAGGTATTTCAGCGGCCTGCTAAAGTCCGACATTCCGGAATCGGCGGTTGTCGATAACATATTTCTTTCAGTCTCTGCTCGTATGAATAACCGGACAGAGAATGGCCCCAGTTACTCCCGCCCGAGCGCTGGCGTAGCATCCACGGGACTCGCGATCGCAAACTCACCCAGGCCCTTCTCTCGAGTCTTGACCCAATACAGCAGCACTTTGCGCTGAATCCGTATCAGCGACGAGCTTCGTTCCATCACAAACACCTCGCTGGAAGATTCGCTGCCTAGTACGAACTCCCGGAAGTCGCCCAGAATCCGTCAACTTCTTCCTGAGCGGTGATCGCGGCGCCTGCTACAACCTCACAACCAAGCGTTGTCAGCGCCGCGAGGGGATACACCACCGCCTTACAAGGAAAAACGCTAAGCGACTGCGATCCCGAACAAGCGCGGTTGAGCTGAACTGCTGCCGACGACGAGGAACAAGGCGAGGCCTTCATTGTCGCCACGAAAGCCTCGCACGGACCAGATTACTCGCCCAAATACGCCGCGCGCACCTTGGGGTCGTCTAGCATTTTCCTGGCGTCGCCGCTCATGGTGATCAGGCCGGACTCCATCACGTAGCCGCGGTGGGCCGCCTGCAGCGCCAAGCGCGCGTTCTGTTCGACCAGCAGCACGGTCACGCCCTGCGCCGAGATGTCGCGCACGACCTCGAAGATCTTCTCGACCATGATCGGCGACAGGCCCATCGACGGCTCGTCCAGCAGCAGCACCTTGGGCTGGCTCATCAGCGCGCGCGCCATCGCCAGCATCTGCTGCTCGCCGCCGGACATGGTGCCGGCGAGCTGGCTGGCCCGCTCCTTCAGGCGCGGGAAGATGCCGAACATGCGCTCGACGTCGGCCTTGATGCCGGCCTCGTCGTTGCGCGTGTAGGCGCCCATCATCAGGTTCTCGGTGATGGTCATGCGCGCAAAGACGCCACGCCCTTCCGGCACCATCGCCAGGCCCTGTTTGAGCAGCGTGTAGCTGGGCACGCCCTTGATCGACTTGCCCATGTACTCCACGTCCCCGCCGGCCCAGCCCTGCAGGCCCGTGATAGCCTTCATGGTGGTGCTCTTGCCGGCGCCGTTGGCGCCGATCAGCGTCACCAGCTCGCCATCCCGGATTTCCAGGTCGATGCCCTTGACGGCCTGGATGCCGCCGTAGGCTACCTTCAGGCCCGAGATCTTCAGTACGATGTGTTTCATTGCTTGTCCTCCCACCATCAGTGCGCCGATGCGCCGAGGTATGCCTCGATCACGGCGGGGTTGCTTTGCACTTCCTGCGGCAGGCCCCGGGCGATGACCTTCCCGTAGTCGAGTACGGAAATCTGATTACATAGGCCCATCATGAGCTTCACATCGTGCTCGATCAGCAGGATGGTCTTGCCATCGTTCTTGATCTTCTCAAGTAGGCCGCGCAGTTCCACCTTCTCGGTCGCGTTCATGCCCGCGGCCGGCTCGTCCAGCGCCAGCAGCTTGGGCTCGGTCGCCAGCGCACGGGCGATCTCCAGCCGGCGCTGGTGGCCGTACGACAGGTTGCGCGAAGTGAAATTGGCGTACTTGCCGATGCCGACATAGTCGAGCAGGTCGTGCGCCATGTCCTCGATGCCCTCTTCCTCGCGGCGCACCGAAGGCGGCCGGAAGATCGCCCCCAACAGACTGGCCTTGGAGCGCACGTGGCGCCCGACCATCACGTTCTCGAGCGCGGTCATGTCGCCGAACAGGCGGATGTTTTGGAACGTGCGCGCGATGCCTGCCTTGGCTACCTCGTGCACCGCGGTCGGCTGGTAGGCCTTGCCGCCAAGCACGAAGTCGCCCGAATCCGGCGTGTACAGGCCGGTGATGACGTTGAAGAAGGTGGTCTTGCCGGCGCCGTTGGGGCCGATCAGGCCATAGATCTCGCCCGGCTTGATCTGCAGGCCCACCTCGGACAGCGCCTGCAGGCCGCCGAATCGCTTGTTGACCCCCTGTACCGACAGGAGGAGATTGTTGTCGCTCATATTGTCTTCCTAGTCAGAATCGGCCCACGCTGTCCGCACGGCGGACCACCGGGCGGTCTTCCTTGCGCGGCGACGGCCAGATACCTGCCGGGCGATACAGCATGACGCCAACCAGGGCCAGGCCAAACATCAGCTGGCGCAGCACTTCGGCATCCACGATCACGTGGCCGAACAGGCCTGTCTGGATCGGCTCGGCCACCACGCGCAGCAATTCCTGGAAGCCCACCAGCAGGATGCCGCCCAGGATCACGCCCGGGATATGGCCCATGCCGCCCAGCACCACGATGGCCAGCACGTAGATCGATTCCCACAGCGAGAACGATTCCGGCGACACGAAGCCCTGGAACGCGCCGAACACCGCGCCCGAGGCGCCACCGAACGACGCGCCCATGGCAAAGGCCAGCAGCTTGATGTTGCGGGTGTTGATGCCCATGGCCTTAGCGGCGATCTCGTCTTCACGGATGGCCACGAAGGCGCGGCCGATGCGCGAGTTCTGCAGGCGCAGGCACACGAACACGACCACGATGACCAGGAACACCAGCAGGTAGTAGTACATGAACACCGGCGAGAACTTGAGCCCGAGGATCTCGTGCGTCTTCGAGAAGTCAAAGCCGAGGATATGGACCGGGTCCACCGCGGTGATGCCCTTGGGGCCGTTGGTGATGTTCAGCGGACGGTCCAGGTTGTTCATGAAGATGCGGATAATCTCGCCGAAGCCCAGCGTCACGATCGCGAGGTATTCGCCCCGCAGCTTGAGCGTCGGCGCGCCCAGCAGCACGCCGAAGGTGGCGGCCACCAGGATCGCGAGCGGCAATACCCACCACATCGACAGGTGCAGCCCGTTGGGGAACAACTGGTGGATCCACTCGAACTGGTTCGCCAGGTGTGGCGAGCCAAACAGCGCCATCAGGTAGGCGCCCACCGCGTAGAACGCGATGTAGCCCAGGTCAAGCAAGCCGGCAAAGCCCACCACGATGTTCAGGCCCAGCGCCAGCATGATGTACAGCAGCGCAAAGTCCAGCACGCGGACCCAGTAGCTACCGCCCAGGGTCTGGACAATGAACGGTGCGCAAAGGGCGATCACAAGGAAGCTAAGCAGTACCGCCGTGGCCTTGGCCGGCGTCTTGGCCGAGGCCTTTGTCAGTAGCGCCGCTTGCGCCGGGGATTGAATTGGGGAATTCATCGAGTCAGTCTCCTTGGGCTCAGGCGCGTTCGGCAACCCGCTCGCCCATGATGCCGGCCGGCCGGAACACCAATACGACGATCAGGACAATGAACGCAAACACGTCCTGGTAGTTCGAGCCGAATACGCCATTGGTCAGGTCGCCGATATAGCCGGCGCCGAGCGCTTCGATCAGGCCCAACAGCATGCCGCCGACCATGGCGCCGGCCAGGTTGCCGATGCCGCCAAGCACCGCGGCGGTAAACGCCTTCAGGCCGGGGATAAAGCCCATGTAGAAGTGGGCATTGCCGTAGTTGGTGGCCATCATCACGCCGGCCAGCGCCGCCAGCGTGGCGCCGATCATGAAGGTGGCGACGATGACGAAGTTGGGATTCACACCCATCAGCCCGGCCACCTTTTGGTTCTCTGCGGTGGCACGCATGGCGCGGCCGAGCTTGGTGCGATTGACCAGCGCGAGCAGGCCAGCCATCACCATCACAGCCATGCCGATGATGACCATCTCCTTGCCCGTGATGGTGGCGCCGGTCGAGCCGATGTCGATTGGGTCCGACGGCAGCAGTTGCGGGAAGGTCAGTGGGTTGCGCGACCAGATCAGCATGCCCATCGTCTGCAAAATGATGGAGACGCCGATCGCGGTGATCAGTGGCGCCAGCCGTGGCGCGTTGCGCAAGGGGCGGTACGCGATCCGCTCAATCGAATAAGCAAGCATTGCGCAGACGGGCATGGCGAGCAGCGTGGCGATCACTAGCGTCAGCCATTCGGGCAGGCCGGGGGCGAACTTTTGCAGACCAAGAATCGCTGACAGGGCTGTCAGCGCGCCGATCATCAGGACATCGCCGTGGGCGAAGTTGATGATCCCCAGGATGCCGTAGACCATGGTGTAGCCCAGTGCGATCAGCGCATAGATGCTGCCGAGCACCAGACCGTTCACAATCTGCTGGACAAGAATATCCATGAAAGCTCCTTGCTTTCGTACAAAGTCCATCGGCCTGTTGTGGATGCTGCCGGGGGACGTTGCTATGTGGTGGCGTGGAAGTGAATCTATGGAGATAGGCAGTCTGCGTACATCTGCCGTATGGCAAGGTTGAACAAACGGCACAGCGGCAATTCTCGCGGTGCCGTTTGGATGGCGGGTAAGCCGGGAATTACATCTTCACGACGTCAAGAACAACTTTCTTCTTATCCTTGTACTCGTACAACGTGATGGTGCCTTCCTTCATGTCGCCCTTGTTATCGAATGCGATATTGCCGATCAGCCCCTTGTAGTCGGTCTTTGGCATCGCGGCCAGGATCGCGGCTGACTCCGTCGAGTTGGCGCGCTTCATGGCGTCAACGATCACCATGACCGCGTCATAAGTGAACGGTGCATAGATCTGCACCGGTGCATTGAAGCGAGTCTGATAGCGCTTCGCGAACTCCGCGCCATGTTCCATTTTCGACAGAGCCAGACCTGCTTCCGAACAGACGATGTTAGATACACCATCGCCAGCCAACTCAACCATCTTGTCGGTACACAGCCCGTCACCGCCAACAATCTTGGCGCTGATCCCAAGCTCCTTCGCTTGCTTAGCGAATGGGCCGCCGGTAGCATCCATGCCGCCGTACATGATGACGTCTGGCTTCTTGCCTTTGATCTTGGTCAGAATGGCCTTAAAGTCCGTGGCCTTGTCGTTAGTAGCCTCACGCGCCACCACGTTCACGCCGGAATGCTTGACAGTCTTCTCGAACTCGTCTGCCAATCCCTTGCCGAAAGCGGTAGCATCATCTACGATGGCTACGGTCTTTGCGTGCAGGCTTTTGAGGGCAAAGTTAGCCAGCGCTGGGCCTTGCTGGGCGTCGGTAGCCACCACGCGGAAGGTGGTCTTGAAGCCTTGCTTGGTGTAGTCGGGGTTGGTCGACGACGGCGAGATCTGCACAATGCCAGCGTCGCTATAGATCTTGGCGGTCGGAATTGACACGCCCGAGTTCAGGTGGCCGACCACGGCTACGATCTTCTTGTCCACCAGCCTCTGCGCCACGGCAGTGCCAGTCTTCGGGTCGCCCGCATCGTCTTCGCTGAGCAGCTCAAGGCTGATCTTCTTGCCGTTGATTTCGAGGCCTGCTTTGTTGACCTCTTCAAGGGCCAGGCGAGCGCCGTTCTCGTTGTCCTTGCCAAGGTGAGCAAGACCACCGGTGAGGGGGGCCGCATGTCCAATCCTTACTACGATTTCGCCACCGCCCGCTGCAGACACTGCCGTCGCGGCAGGTCCCGCTTGTACCGAGGCAGCCGGCTGATCTTCCTTCTTGCCGCAGGCGGTGACTAGTGCCACCACAACTGCGATCGGCATGATCTTAGAAAGCGTGATTTCCATGTCCAGTCTCCTATGATTTGTATGTCTTTTGCAGCGCAATTTCAAAACTTTAGCCACGCCGGACTCTTCGAGTCGCAGTTTATCTATAATAAAATATGATCTAGATTACAACAATTCAACTCCCGATGAATTCGTCCCCTCAGTGGAAATTAAATAACAATGGCTTTATGGCGAAACTTATTTGAGATTTATTATTTTTTATGTGAACGACTTTTGTCATTGTCTTTATATATACAGTCCCGCTACTAATTTTCCACGTTAACCGTAACTCGCGAAGCTAAAGCGCACATTAGCTCATAACCAATCGTACCGGCCGCGGCAGCAACATCGTCTATTGGTACGTTCTTTCCCCATAACTCCACAGGAGAGCCTATCTCTGCGCCATAGCAATCTGTCAGATCTACCGTAAGCATATCCATGGATACGCGCCCAACAGTACGTGTCGCGTAGCCCCCGACGCATACGGGCGCATAGTGATTTGCATGCGAGGAAGCCATTCGAGGATATCCGTCTGCATATCCGCAAGCGACAATACCGATTCGCTGCGCATGCGTCGCAGTATAGGTCGACCCGTATCCCACAGATTGCCCAGGCTTTACCTTTTGTACCGCGATGATTTTACTTTGCAGTGTCATCGCGGGCTGCAGACCGAAACAACTCACGTCCTTCCAATCCCCACTCGGCGAGCCACCATAGAGCATAATTCCGGCACGTACCCATTCACGATGGGTTTCGCTGTGCCACAGAATGCCTGCCGAGTTAGCAGCGGATACCGGTCCATGCAGATCTCCGATCGCGCGAATGAAGACAAGCAGCGGATTCTTAACTCCTTTATCATCGTCGGCATCGGCGAAATGGGTCGCGTGTGTTATTGACCGCACTGCCGAGACGGCTCTAAGCCTAGCCCGGGCGGATCGATAGGCATCCGGCGTGAAACCAAGTCGATTCATGCCTGTGTTCATCTTCAGAACCACGTCGACCGACCCGGGTTTCAACTGTCCGCTCCGTGCACCTACCTCAAGCATGCGCAGTTGGTCGGGACAATGAATGACTGTGGTTAGGTTGAGCGCATCCAGGACGGGGATATCCGAATCGTCGAAGAATCCTTCGAGGAGAAGAATGGGCTTCCTCCATCCTAGTGCGCGCAGATGCTCTGCCTCATTCAGATCGATCACGGCAACGCCATCTGCGTTCGCAAGCGCCGGATAGACACGGGAGATCCCGTGACCATAAGTATTTGCTTTAACGACTGCCCACACTTTCGACTCGTGAGCAACTTCCGCTGCAATGGAAAGATTCTTCTCCAGCGAAGATAGGTGAATGGTCGCGGATATAGGCCGTGGCATGTCAGATACAAATCAATGTGAGCTTTATTGGAAATGATTTCCAGCAGCTAAACATATATCCGCGATTTTCATGCGAAATCTCTTCAGCTACCTGTAATCTTACTCAAATTCTAAAAGCTAAGATCTTGTTATCGTCTTCAACACGATCCATGGTTAGGTAGCGCCGATCTAGATCCAAAGGCGATCGGAAACTCTGTATTGACCTCCCACTCACAAACGCCTTGCTAGCCGTAGTGAATACGGGAGGTCGACCGCGATTTATCGATTGGTCGGGAAACTGAAGACCGCGCCCTCACGCACCCCGGCCGAGGGCCAACGCTGCGTGATAGTCTTGCGCTTCGTGTAGAAGCGCACCGAGTCAGGGCCGTAGGCATGCAGATCACCGAACAATGACCGCTTCCAACCCCCAAAGGAGTGGTATGCCACCGGAACGGGTAGCGGCACGTTGATCCCTACCATACCCACCTGGATGTTGTCACTGAAGAACCGAGCAGCCTCGCCGTCACGCGTAAAGAGACACGTTCCATTGCCATACTCGTGAGCGTCGATCATTGCCATGGCTTCCGTCAGCGTCTTGGCGCGGATCACACCAAGTACAGGGCCAAAGATCTCTTCTTGATAGATCGACATACCGGGCTTAACGTCGTCGAAAAGGCACGCACCGAGGTAGTAGCCGCCTTCGTGGCCATCAACCTTGACACCGCGGCCGTCGACCACCAGTTTGGCCCCCGCGGCCACGCCGGCATCGACGAACGCCTTTACTTTCTCGAAATGCGGCTTTGTCACTAGCGGCCCCATGTCATTGCGGTCGTCGTTTCCGGGGCCCACCTTCATTTTCGCGATGCCTTCCTTCAGGCCAGCCACCACAGCGTCTGCAGCCTCATCGCCAATTGCAACAACGAGGGGAATCGCCATACAGCGCTCGCCGCAAGAGCCGTATGCCGCGCCCATCAAAGCGCTGACAGCATTGTTGATATCTGCATCGGGCATCACCACTGCAAAGTTCTTTGCGCCGCCGAGAGCTTGAACGCGCTTCCCATGAGAGCAACCCGTCGCGTAAATGTACTCAGCGATGGATGTCGATCCAACGAAGCTCACCGCTTTCACGCGAGAATCACTAAGCAGCGTGTCTACGGCTTCCTTATCGCCGTTGACCACATTGAGGACGCCTGGTGGGAGCCCGGCCTCCAGCGCAAGCTCCGCCAAGAAGAGCGTTGACGACGGAGTGCGCTCGGATGGTTTCAACACGAACGTGTTGCCGCACACTACGGCCATCGGCCACATCCACAAGGAAACCATCACCGGAAAATTGAAGGGGGTAATCCCCGCTGCAACGCCGAGTGCCTGGAATTCACTCCAAGAGTCGATTGCAGGCCCGACATTCTTGCTGTGCTCACCCTTTAACAGTTGCGGTGCATAGGATGCGAACTCTACGTTTTCGATGCCTCGGGTTAGCTCGCCCATGGCATCCGCTGTGACCTTGCCGTGTTCCGCAGTGATTAGAGCGCAGATCTTTTCCGCGTTTGCCTCCAGCAGACTCTTGAGCTTGCTCATCACGCGAGCGCGTTTGAGGGGAGGAGTATTTCTCCAAGCAGGAAAAGCAGCCTGCGCCGAGGCGATAGCCTGTTCGACCGTGGTCGCGCTGGCGAGAGAAACGCGCTTGTTCGAAAGGCCAGTGGCAGGATCAAACACGGGCTGTGTGCGCTCATTGTCGGCGACGTGCTTCCCGTCAATGAAGTGGCCGAGGATCTGGGTGTTGCTACGATCATGTTCCATCAAAGCTCTCTTAAAGTAAGTGTGGCATTCCCGTCGGGATTGCCCGATCTGGTGAAGCAGGAGTCAGTTCAGTCTGCCGTTTCGGCCAGGGCGTCCCCAATCGCATTGATTAGGCGATCGATTTCGGCTACTTCTGTGATGAAGGGCGGTGCGAGCTGGATCGTGTCGCCGCCATAGCGAATATAGAAGCCTTTTTTCCAGCATGCCATTGCGACTTCGTACGGTCGGCGCGCGGGCTCACCGTGCTTCGGCGCCAACGTAATTCCTGCTGCCAAACCATAATTTCGGATATCCACTACTCCGCTTGCGCCTTTGAGGCTGTGAACTGCATTTTCGAAGTACGGCGCGATGTTTCGCACGCGTCCGATCATGTCTTCCTTCACGAGTACATCCAGTGCTGCGATGCCCGCGGCACAAGCAACCGGGTGAGCTGAGTAGGTGTATCCATGCGGAAACTCAACAAGGTAGTCCGGGCCTCCGGCTGCCATGAGCGTGTCGTAGATTTCCTGCTTAGCAATCAACGCGCCGAGTGGCTGCGTGCCATTTGTGACTTGCTTCGCAATATTCATAATGTCCGGAACCACACCGAATGCGTCTGCGCCGGTGATAGCGCCAGCGCGGCCAAAACCCGTGACGACCTCATCGAAGATCAGCAGAATGTTATGGGCAGTGCAAATATCGCGCAGTCTTTGGAGATAACCTTGCGGCGGAACAATCACGCCTGCAGAGCCCGCGAACGGCTCGACGATGACTGCGGCAATGTTCGACGCATCGTGCAGAGCAATAAGATCAAGAAGACGGTCTGCGAGCTCCACGCCAGATCCAGGCATGCCCTGGGAGAAGGTGTTCGCCGCGAGCATGGTGTGCGGCAAATGGTCCGCCTCCACTGCTTGGCCGAAGACCTTACGGTTGCCACCGATGCCACCCACGGAGATGCCTCCGAAGTTCACGCCGTGATAGCCTTTTTCGCGACCAATTAAGCGGGTCTTGGTAGCCTGACCCTTGGCCCGCCAATAGGCCCGCGCCATCTTGAGCGAGGTGTCCGCCGCTTCCGAACCGGAGTTGGTAAAGAAGACATAGTCAAGCCCGGCAGGCGTCAAGGCTTTGATCTTGTTTGCCAACTCAAAGGACGAGGGATGCCCAAACTGAAAACTGGGCGAGTAGTCTAGCTTGGCTACTTGCCGGCTTACCGCTTCGACGATTTCGGGCCGACCGTGGCCAAGGCCACAACACCAGAGGCCAGACAAGCTATCGAAGACCTTCCTGCCATCCGCATCCGTGTAGTACGCTCCCTTGCCCTCGACAATGATGCGGGGGTCTGCTTTGAAGCTACGGTTGGCAGTGAATGGCATCCAGTGAGCCTCGAGGCTCGCCGCGTCGGTGCTAAGGTGCCGGGTAGTCTTCGATTCGGCGGTAAGTGTGGACATATTCTTCTCCGTGAGTCAGGCGGTCGTGTTGGATGTGTTTGCCTATTCTTGTTTATAGCGCTAGCCTTTGGAATGATGAAAAATCAATCCTCACTTAGCACTTTATGAATGTAAGCGGCGACCCGAAGTTACGTGCTCAGATGGGCCAGTTGAGCGACATGGATTTGCGTCTACTGAAGGTCTTCAAGACCGTCGTGGACTGCGGTGGTATGACGGCAGCAGAGCGGGAGCTGAACATTGGGGGCTCGACCGTAAGTCGGCACATCAAGGACCTGGAGACGCGCCTCGGCCTGGTGCTCTGTCGGCGTGGTCGATCGGGGTTCGCCCTGACCGCAGAAGGACAGAGGGTTTACGATGAGGTTTTGCGGTTGCTAGCGTCAGTCGATTCGTTTCGAAACAGCATCGACGACATCCACCTTCGGATGGGCGGTAGCCTTGAAGTCGCTATGTTTGACAAGCTAGTGACCAATCCTGATGCTCGCGTTGCCACTGCCATTGCGCGTTTTTCCGACCTTGCACCTGACGTAGCGCTTAGCATCCATGTTGCCTCGACTAACCCCACCGAGCGAGGCATACTCGACGGCACCTTTCATGTTGGCATCGTCCCGAGCTACCGTAGTTCCAAGAGCCTGAGCTATACAGAGCTCTTTGGCGAGACGATGCTTCTGTTTTGCGGAGAGAACCACCCGCTCTACGGCGCGGATCACCGCCCGCTAACCTGGCAGAATCTGCAGTCCTATGCGTTTGCTGGGCTAGGCTTCGTTTCCCCTAATATGGAGATTAGCCACAGAGCCCGGCTTTCGCGAAGGGCGACAGCCTTCGATCAGGAGGCTATCGCCCTGCTGATCTTGTCGGGACGTTATCTGGGGTTCCTACCAAACCACTATGCGGCTGAGTTTGTGACGCGCGGCACGATGCAACCAATTGCACCAAATCGCTTTAAGTATGCGGTTAAATACTCGAGTGTCCTGCGTCTCTCGCCTCAGCCATCTCGCGCGGCACTACTTTTCCAGGAATGCCTGGTATCCGCGCACGCCTCGAAGCCACTATCGCCTTGAGGCGAAAATGGGACGAAGCCACACTCAGCAAAGTGAATTCGGAGTCCCCCGTTGTTACGCACCCAGAATGTGACAAGTGGGCCCATCGCACGTACCTGGCTGTGGACAGCCGAGTTTATTCTCTGAACGAGTTGGGCATCCACATCCAAATAGACTAGTTCAGCTCTTCCGTTAGCCACCATCTCATTGCGGCTGTGTGGTGCTTGTCACCGAGCGCCCTTCCACTGCCCTTGCTGCGCGCTTAGCTCTAAGGCACGGGCTTCATCGGCCGCGCGCGGCACACCTCCACTGCTGCCTCAGGTGCATTTGTAATCTGCACCGGATGCAATTGCTTACAGTGGCTCCGCACGTTGCCTACCTTCTGCACCGATTCCTAAGGCTTGCTGAAGTCCCGACGCAGATGCGCGCCGTCTCTAGGCGATGGCAAAAAAAGAAGGGGGCCACTTGTAAGCCGTGAGGTGACGCGTAGATACGCGTCACCAACTCCGTGATTGGCACCACCAGCATATTTCTGGCCGCCCACCGCAGGGACTCCAATGAGCTCACCGCTGTCTAGTCCGGAAGTATCACGCCCACTGCCTCTGTCACCGTGTCCACAATTCGATCGATTGTCGCCTCCTCGCTCACCAACGCCGGGCCAAGGTAAACCGTGTCGCCGCGACCGCGCGTGACCACGCCGCGCTGGCGCGCCTGCGCCAGCACCTGCGGGCCGAGCTTGCGGGACGGGTCGAACGCCTGCTTGGTGGCACGGTCCTCCACCAGTTCCACTGCTGCCATTAGGCCGAGACCGCGGATGTCTCCCACGTTCGGGTGGTTGCCCAGCGCTCCGCGCAGGCCGCGCAACAGCCGCTCGCCCAGCACCTCCGCGCGCGCTACAAGTCCTTCGCGTTGGACAATGTCCAACGTAGCCAGCGCAACCGCGCAGGCCACCGGGTGGCCGCTGTATGTGTATGCGTGCATCCACGGGTCCACGCCCGGGCGGTCGAACGGCGCGCACGAAGCGGCCGGCCTTTCGTGTCCGCGGCTTGCCTGAACCAACGACCGGAAATGCCAGCAAGCCCCTCCGCATTTCCGCCTGCGCTGCGGCAGCGCGGGCGGCCGCTGCGCGCGACAACACTGCCACCGGCTTGATCTTGCGGCACTTGATCAGCGGCAGGCTGGCGACCACGGTGTCCACCGCGACCTGGACCTGGCCCTGGCCGCTGCCAGTGCGGTCAAGCTCTGTGCGCTGCCGTTAAACGGCACGTGAACCATGCGAGTGCCGGTGGCCGACTTGAGCATCTCGCCACCGAAATGAAACGAGGATCGGCGCCGAAGGAATCGTAGGAGAACTTGTCAGGGGAGGTCACAGCCCTTCTTTGAAACACATTCTGGCACTTTAAGCACTCGAGGAATGGCATCGTCACGCTCCTTGCGCCCTCTATTCAACCCCCCTCAACAATTCGGAAGTCGCGTTCCACTGCCGTGCCAAGCGCTTGCAGTGCTGCCTGATAGGCATCGCTATGAAAGGTAGCAACCGCTTGGCTCACGCTATCAAACTCGATGACAACGGTTCGCTCGGCGATACCCGCACCATGAACAAGTGCGGGCAGCCCACGCGCGAGGATCCGTCCACCGCCGGCATGAATGGCGGGTGTTGCTTGGCTCGCGTATGCCGCCAATGCTTCCGGATTAGAAATTCTTCGATACGAGTTGATCCAATATCCCTTTGCCATATTCGATTCCTTTTTGGTAGAGGTATCCACCTTGTGGTTAATAAATTCTGGATTGAGACGTCCCAAGCTATCGAACGGTAGGCTTCGGAAAGCCATGGCACCACATCTGACGGCGCGCCTCCCGACGTTGACTCAGCAATTGGTAGGCCTGTGGTGAACGCGATGTCGCCCTCGCACTAAAAGAGGTGCATCCGACAGTCGCTACCTCCACAAGGTGCATTTCTTATCTACGTCGGTCTCGCATCCGTATTCCAAGGCGCACCGCAATCGAATTTTTTCTCAATCCATTCCTTGAACGCCGTCGTCTTTGCTGGGGTGAACTTCGCGGAAGGTCGGATTAGATAAACGCCGCCCCGTTCGTCGAGATCCCAGTCCGGCAGAACACGGACTAGTGTGCCCTCGGCTATGTCTCGGCTCATTAGCCAGTCGCCAGCTCCTATGATTCCCAGGCCATATCGTGCAGCAGCCAGAAGGGTTTCGCTGTCGTTAGCGATCAACGTCCCGCGTGTAACGACAGTTTCCTTGCGCTCGCCTTTTGACAATCGCCATTCGGGATAGGACGCAAGGCCAGTAAAACCGAGGCAATTGTGCAATCCAAGATCACGAGGATTCTTTGGTGCACCATGTTTTTGTATATACCCAGGGGAGGCACACAGAATTCGACGATGGTCGCTCAGCTTCTTCGCAATCAGCCTACTGTCGGCAAGTTCACCAACCCGAATCGCCGCATCAAAGCCCTCGGCGATGATGTCGACAAAGCGTTCACTGTAAGCTGCCTCGATGGAGAGCAGCGGGTGAGCGGAAAGAAACTCCGGCAGCATTGGACCCAGCCACAGCCGCCCCAATGCCGCAGGAAGTGCCAGTCGAAGGACCCCCCGAATCTCGGCAGCGCCCAGAGACGCCTCTTGTTCAGCCTCAGTGATTAGCCCTGTGGCGGAACGCAAGCGGTCCACGAGGCGCGCCCCCGCATCAGTCAATCTCACCTGACGGGTAGTGCGCTCGAGAAGTCGGACGCCCAGCCGTCGTTCCAACGCGGCAAGCCGCTTTGATATCACAGTCGGATGACGTTGCAGTATCCGACCAGCAGCCACGAAGGACCTCTCCTCCGCAACGGCGAGCAATGCTGCAATCTCCTCGATATGACGACTATCTAGTTGGCTCATATTGAGTGGCTCACGCTTCAGTGTGCAAGCCGGATGCGGGAGCCTGGCTAGCGTTCATCTCGCTAGCCAGGAACTCAGCGCTCTCTTATCTAATGAGCAATCACGGCTTAAGGATGACGGCGCCGACAGACTTGCCTGCCTCGATGTCAGAGTGGGCCTTGACCACGTCATTCAGCTCGTATCGGCCCCAGATCTTGGGTGCAATGATACCCGCCGCTACCGCAGCCAGCACATCGTCAGCACGTTCGCGATACTCAGCGATGTCTGCCGTGTGAGCACCGAGTGACGGGCGGGTCAAGAACAGGGAGCCCTTTGCATTGAGCGTACCAACTTCGACCGCCGAAGGAGTACCTGAGGAGGCACCGAACGACACCAGGAGGCCGCGTGGCCGCAAGCAATCCAGAGACGCTTCGAACGAGACACGTCCGATCGGATCGTAGACGACATCTGCCTTCTTACCCTTGGTGATCTCGGCCACTTCTGCTGCCAGTGTGCTGGCATTGAAAACAAGAACTGCATCGCAGCCGAGGTCTTCTGCAACGGCAATGCTCTCCGCATTTGCCACGACGCCGATCACGAAAGCGCCCAGATGCTTCGCCCAAGGCACCATGAGCTGCCCAAGCGCGCCGGCAGCGCCATAGAGAACCATCGTGGTACCTGGACCAACGGGATAGGTAGTCTTGAGCAGATACTGGGCGGTGACACCTTTGAAAAGCACAGCCGCAGCATCATCGGCCGTCATCCCTTCAGGGATGTGAACCAGCCTGTTTGCAGGAAAAAGACGCCCGCTCGCATACGCTCCAAGCGGGCCGGTCGCGTAGGCAACCTTATCACCGACTTTCACATTATCCACGCCTGCCCCAACAGTAGCCACGCGCCCGGCACCTTCGAGGCCCAAGCCCGCTGGGAGGGGTACTGGCACGGCACCATTCCGCTGCGTCACGTCGAGGTAGTTGACCCCGATTGCTTCCTGTTCCAGCCACACTTCTCCCGGACCAGGCTCGCGCTCGTTCGTCGCTTCGAGTTTCAGGACGTCAGGTCCGCCTGCCTCGCTAAATCGCACTACGGAAACCATGAAATGCTCCTATGCTATTGGCGCGCGCAGCCAGCCTGCGCGCTGTGCATTGATTATGGGCGCTCATTTTTTTTCGAACAATGCAATCCAATTGCACTACATTGCTGCACACTGTGCATCAATATATTCACCCTGTCCTGGGGGCCGGCGGCAGGCGGCCCTCCTAATAGATGAGCGGTCACCGCTCGACTAATTATTGCCCGGTTTAGATGCAACTGATGCATCACATGCAACACATCGCTCGATGTTCCGGCGAACTGAAGCCGTTCCCGAGCGCCCAAGTTAGGTCCCTGGTCCCTGAAAGAGGCGTCATCGACTACTCCGCCCTACTTTCGCGCCCCCACTTCAACGCTACCTCGAACGCATTCCCGGGAAATGCACGCCTCATCGGGTCTGTACTCAGTCCGCGCGCCGGCGTTTGTGGTGGCCGACGCGTGTGATGCGCATCGCTGGGTGCGAGACGGCCGTTGGCGGCGGAGGAGCCGGCACTCGAGTGTCTATCGTGAGGCTCCAGCCCGCGGCTGCTTCTGGCCGAACTTGGGCATCGGTAGGCCAAAAAACGTTGGATATGCGGAATCCGTTGCGACCCGATTAGCAGGCCCCCCAAAGAACATCGGGACGCCCCGAGGGTTCGATGGTTCGATTGGACGGCCATGTCCCCAACTCTTGCGAAGCCGAATGCGAGCGGTGGCAACCACGCCCGCCATCGGCGTTCAGTAAGCTCCTAAAGGTCCGGATTGCGTCGCGCAATACCGGCTCCGTCAGGGTAGGTTTCAGAGGAGCTATTGATTGTTTGACGGTGGCGCGTGGTTCGCTGCTCGGATGCCTCCGAGTTCCCGCGCGTGCAAGATGAGATCCTCGAAGAGGCCGATCTTGAGCGACACCTTTGGTGCGGGATTCTTTGGAAAGGGTTTTTGGAAAGCGCTGTTGCAGCTTCACGATGGCCTGCAGCACCGGATCGACGGGCTTAATGGGCCTAGCCGGGCTGGCTGAAACTGGGGTGCACGTCGCGTCCTCGCCCGTGGCGTTTTAGCTACTTTTGCCAGTTGTTCCTTGAGTGCCGCCAGTTGTTCGAAGCCCATCGTGCCCAGACATTAGAAACAGAAGCCTCGTGCATGGCAATCCGTCATGATTCGCGTTGCCGCCCGCGCCGCGGCGTGGCACGGGCCAAACCAGGGCCAAACCAGGGCCAAGGCGAGTGCCCCTGTCACACTTCGCGCTTCCACCCGATCCGGTGACGTTCCTGCGTAGCTTCGTGCCGCGCATCGTCCTCGGTATGCAGGTAGGCGCTGGTGGTCGAGATGGACGCATGCCCGAAATTGTCCCGCACAAAGCGCAGGTCCACCTGCTGGTCCGTCATATG
>NZ_JBIUHC010000095.1:0-39461 GCF_044627735.1 Cupriavidus sp. CuC1
GGCAACAACACGGCCTTCGCGGACGACATCAAGTCGCATGTCACCTCGACCCAGAACGCCCAAAACAACATCTATCGCTAAGCCGCGGGCCCTTCCCACTGCGCAAGCTGAAATCGCAAACTACTGAATACCCGGAGAACCGCCATGACTACCACCCTCGCCATCAAAGACCTGTCCGTCACCGAAGAACTCGACGCCCGCGCCATGCGCGCCGTGCGCGGCGGCTTCGTGCCCTTCCTGCCCGTGTTCAGCGCGGTCAAGATCGACTCGACCTTCAACGCCTCGCAGCTGATCGGCCAGACGCAGAACGTCGTCAACATGAACGGCAACAACACGGCCTTCGCGGACGACATCAAGTCGCATGTCACCTCGACCCAGAACGCCCAAAACAACATCTATCGTTGAACGGCCCGGTAGATGTGGAGGTGGCCCCGCCACCTCCACTGGCAATCAGCCAATCAAGAGCATTTCAAGTCATCCAGTGAAGCCAAGGAGAACCAACATGCCATCCATCATCGTGCGCGACCTCGCCCTGACCCAAGAACTCGACGGCAAGTCCATGACCGCGGTGCGCGGCGGCAATTCCTGGTTGCAAGGACTGGGCCCCGTGGCCAACGTCAATGTCAACGTCAACCAGAACATCGCCCAGCTGCAAAGCATCAACGTGAACACGCTCAACAACGTTGGCGTGATCGGCTCCGGCTTCGGCCCGCTGAGCATCGACGTCAACCCGTCGCAATGGGCCGCCACCCACGCCAAGGTATGAACGGCAGGCGCCCCCGCACTGTGGAAACCCCGAGGGTTCCACGGCCAGCGCGGGTGCGAAGGCACTATAACTCCGGCGTCGATGCAAGCCCCCCCTCTGCGCCAGCGGCGTGGCTATTGTCTTGTAGTACCCACCCGGAAATGTTCCACCGTCTGCCCGGCATGGATCGCTCGCTGCAGCCAGTCCGGCATGGCGCCGCGACCGTCCCAGCCCTGCCCCTGCGCGTTGCGATAGCGCACTGCCCCAGGCAGTAGCGGCGGGGGCTCGGCAAAGCAGCCGGCGGCCTGCAAGTCAGCTAGGGTAAGGCCGTGCTGGGCCATCTGGATGCGGATCCAGGTGATCGCTTGCGCGCGTTCGATTTCGATCGACATAGCGTAGGTGAATAGATTTGGGGCGGCGCAGGATCCCGCGTTGTGCCGTCTGGTGGGAGCGTTGGACTTCAGGGTTGTTCTAGGTGGTGGCTGCTGTGAGAATCATTGCCGGCGGGAGAATGTGGCCGCCCTCGCTGCTTGAATGCTGGAGCGCCTCTACCTGGCAGTTGCCCTCCTCGTGACGTACCTGCGCGGCGGCGTGGAGAGCTGGCGGACCGCCTCGGCACGCCCTGCAGCAGGCGAAAACGCCCCGGGCAGAGTTGCGCGCGAGCGTCGCTCCCGTTAGGGATATATCCTGTTCCTCCCGGACACCTGTTCATTCAGCGTCCAGAAGTCATACAGCACGCCGATCAGGAACAGGCCGCCGCTCAACAGGTAGATCAGGCCACTGATCCATTTGCCGATATACATCCGGTGCACACCGAAGATGCCGAGGAAGGTCAGAAGGATCCACGCTACGTTGTAATCGTACTTGCCGGGAGCAAACCGGTAGTCCGCTTCCCGGTCCATGCCGGGGATCAGGAACAGGTCGATGAGCCAGCCGATCCCCAGCAGGCCCAACGTGAAAAACCAGATCGTCCCGGTCACCGGCTTGCCGTAGTAAAAGCGATGGGAACCGGTAAAGCCGAAGATCCACAACAGATAACCGATGACTTTGCTGTGGGTATCACTCCGGGGATTGCTTGATGGATGCATCGTTCGTCTCATGCAGTGGTTTGGCGCGCTGATGACATAGCCTGTAGCACCGAAGCTATTTGGCGATCCATTGTACGGGCGATGGATTCCAATTCTACCCGTCTCCTTAGCCAGCCCGACGCAATGGAGCTCGCAGCTTCTCGCAAGCCGGGATCGAGCCAAAGCCCGCATAGCTGTCCCGAATCAGGCCGAGCGCCCGCGCCGCAAGGCCCGGCGGTCTCCGGTTGTTCGCCAGTTGCCCCTGGTGGCGATTCGGCAAGCTGGCGGGAGCGGACGATTGATTTTCTATTCTCAACTTTAGACATTCAGGCCCGCTGGACGAGGGGTTAAAAACGGATTCAAAAAATCGAGAAATGCTTGACGTAGGGTAGCAATCGTGTGGCCGCCGCGCTGCTTGCGCGGGTTTTAGCGCAAGCAGCGCGGCGGCCAATGAGGATCGTTTTCGGTCCTCTTGCGATTGCCCATGTCTTTGTCCAACCGTGTACGACTGTGTCTGTCCGAATGGATCAACCTTCTGCTTCTGGCCGTGCCAATTCGCTCTCGCGGGAGCTTTGTCGAGCTGCTGTGCGGCTGTATGGTTTCGCCAGAAGGCTGGGTGACGCGCGCTATCAGCGCCATCGCGCGACGCAGGCACTGGACGACCTACTACAAGCTTCTCGGGCGCGGCAGCTTGCGCACCGTGCGTTTGGCCCGCAGATTGTTCATGCTGGTGCTTGTAGTGCTGCCATGCGATGTGCTGACACTGGTCATCGACGATACGCTGGTGCCGCGCTCCTCGGAGAAGGCCCCCGGTTGCGCGTATCGCCACGACCACAGCCGCAAGATCAATCGGCCGCAATTCATGCGGGCCCAGTGCTGGGTCACCCTGGGCGTGAGCGCGCTGGGCAACGGCGGGGTCAACCTGGTGCTGCCGATTCTCTCGCGGCTGGTGCCAAACACTGGCAACCGCAACAAGCTGAAGATCGCCCTGGCGCTGGTCCGCGCTCTCGCGGGCGTGTCCAACAAGCCGGTGCGCGTACTGTTCGATTCGTGGTTCATGCGCGCCCGTCTGGTCTTGCCGTTGCTGCGCAGACAAATGCACGTGATTGGTCAGGCGCGCATCGATACCGCACTGTTTCTCATGCCGCTGCCGCCAACCACACCCAGACGCGGTCGCAAGCGCATCTATGGCGAGCGCCTGAGTGCCGAGGTCTTCGAGGCACTGCCTGCGAGCGAACTGAGCATGCGGCTCTATGGCAAAGAGCAGCGGGTTCGCCTGCGCTCTGCCGAGGCCAGAGCGCGCTTCCTCAAGGGCGCGTTGGTGCGTGCCGTCTGGTGCCAGTTCTTCGATGCGAAGAAACAGGTCTGGACCAAGCCCCGTCTGCTGCTGGCGAGCGAAACGGACTTGAGCGCCCAGGAGATCGTGCAGTTGTACGCGCGCCGCTGGGGCATAGAACCGCTGTTTCACAATCTCAAGCGCTGGTTTGGCATGAGCAATCTCTGGCAGCAGTCGCGCACCGTGCTGGAGTTGTGGATGCAGATCCGCTCGATGGCCTGGACCTTGACCCAACTGCTGAGTCTGGTGCTCGCCGAGACCTTCCCGATGGACTCGGTCGCACCATGGCGCATGAATCAGCCCGTCACGGCCGGCCTGGTCACGCAGTGGCTGCGCATGGAATTTACCGGACTTGCGTTTCGCGATGGCCTGAACCGCAAGTCCCAGAAATTCCAGTGGCCGACGCCACGCAACGACACCCGACCGACCTCGTAGTGTCGCCCGCGCACGTCTTAGACAGCCTGTCATCGCTGTTTCGTGCGCCATATTGCCTTGTCAATGGCCTCCATCGCGCTTCGCGAGGAGGCCATTCGTATGTCTAAAGTTGAGTTTCTATTTAAATGAGCAGTTTAGTGGAGGCACGGCGGATTTTCACGATTGCCGAACTCGGCATAATCGCTCCAATTGGCTGTTCGCGGGGTCGCTGCGTGCCGGCCAACGTGCGGCCGCCATCATGAGCTTGATCCAGTCCGCCAAGCTCAACGGGCATGGTCCTTATGCGTGCCTGAAGGACGTACTCACGCGGCTATCGACCCAGAAGGCGGGTGACATCGCCGAGCTCCTGCCGCATCGCTGGACTCCCGCAGCCTCTGCAGCATAGCCCTGTCAATACGGGTTCCCCGGCTGCTTACAGTAGATTCCGCGCTCCGCGTCGGCCAACGGTCGGTTCTCGCCGGGGATTGCCTCCGCATGATGCAGCGAGGGGCGTCTTCCGAGCGCGAGCGGATGGTCGGCGATGGCAACAGCGCATCCTAGGCTGCTACCCTTGGGGTCCACGTTCTTGCGCAAGACGAACAGGCTGTAGCCCGCAAACCGATTGGCCACCGGCAGATACCGCGGCTGCACAGAGTCGTGTCGCGCTGAGCAGGTTGGGGGCACATCCCAGCCGCTGCCGGTCAGGTAGCGATTGGTCCTGAAGTTGATGCCGGAGGCTTCCCACTGATACCAGCTGGCCGTGGCGTTGCCGTCCGCACCCACGGCCACGCGGGGCGCATAGACGTCTCCCGGCACCGTGCCGCTGAACTTCCCCGGCAGGCCCCAGCCCGTGCCAGCCGCGTAGCGGTTCGCACCGCCGTAGGCGCCAACCCCGTTCTGCTCCTGCCAGACCGCGATGGCATTGCCCGCCCCGTCGATTGCCACATGCGGGGCGTAGCATTCGCCAAGAGAATTGTTCGAGACGACTGTCGAAGCCTGCCACCCGCTGGCGGAACGCGAACTCGATCATTTGCCGGATTCGGTTCTTGCCTCGAGTGCGTGGACGACGGCCGCCATGTCGGACTGGCCGTGCCCCAGCGCCAGCGTCTCACCGAATAGCGCATAGCAGACATCCAATAGCGGCGACGCGACCCCGGCTTCTCTGGCCGCTTCCGCAATCAATCGATTGTCCTTCAGCACATTGGTGATCGACCCCTGGACATCGAAGTCACGCATCACCAGCTTAAGAATTTTCACGCGTGAGATGCCGCTCGCCATCTGACCGGCGTCCACGATGGCGCGAAACTGCTGCATGTCCAGGCCATGCCGCTCGGCAAAATGAGCCGCTTCCGCAAGGCCGGCGACCGTGGTGATGAGAAACAGGTTCACCGCAAGCTTCATCAGGAGCCCGCTCGGAACCGGGCCGCACACGATCGTCTGATGGCACATTGGCTCGAGCAAGGAGCGGACGCTTTCGACGGCCGCGTCTTCACCCGCTAGCATCGCCACGAGGTGGCCCGCCTCGGCGGGCTTGCGCGAGCCCGAGACGGGCGCTTCCACATAGCTGCCACCGGCGTTGCGAATGTCGGCTTCGAGTCCGCGCGAGTACTCGGGCGAGGTGGTCCCCATGTGGACGATCGTGTGGTGCACAATGTTCGCGCTGAACTGCGGCGTGCCGCGGGCGAGGACGGCGTCGATTGCGTCGCCGTCGGTCAGCATCAGGAATACCACGCGGGTGCGTTTAAATATCTCGTCAGGGTTCGTCGCGACGATTGCGCCCGCCGCTCGCAAAGACTCGCTCTTGTCAGCGGAGCGATTCCAGACAATGAGTTGCGTGCCTGCGCGGGCCAGATTGAGCGCCATTGGCTGTCCCATGACACCTAAGCCGATGAAACCGATGCACATATTCACCTCTATCCCAAGGCGGTTGTTGCTTGTGGCGACACGGCATTCTTCTCCGGCAATCCCGCTTTGCGGTATCAACACGAATGTTGTTTCCGGCGCAGCACGACCATGTTCACGACATGCACCAGCACGGCCTCGTCGTCCTGGTTCAGGGTGGTCGTTCGGAGCTTGATCAGGCCCTGCTCTGGACGCGACGTTGACGGTCGCACCTCGATCACCTCGCACTCGACGCGCAACTCGTCACCGGGGCGCACTGGCCGGGGCCAGCGGCACTCGTCGAGGCCAGCGCCGACGAAGCCGCCAGCCGGCTTGAGTTCGGTCTCAATCATCAACCGCATCGTCACGGCAGCGGTGTGCCAGCCGCTGGCAGCCAGTCCACCGAAAATCGAGCGGCGCGCCGCCGCCTCATCGAGGTGGAAGGGCTGTGGATCGAATTCGGCAGCGAACGCGAGGACCCGTTCCTTGTCGATGCGCAGCCGCCCTGAACCGAACGTCTGCCCCACTGCAAAATCTTCTAGATAGCGCTCGCTCAACCGATTCATGATTCAGCCCCAGCTTTACGCAAGTTTCGAGCGCGAGCGGGATGTCTTCAACGCCGCCGATGCACAAGGTGACGATGCCCCGTTCGAAACCATCACGGCACATCGAATGAATGAGGCGGGTGGTGAGCACGGCCTCTGTTGCCCCGATCGGGTGGCCGCGGGCGATGGCGCCGGCTTCGACATTGACGATGTCCTGGGACAGCCTGAGAAAGTCTCCGCCTCGATCGCACGCATCGCCATCTTCCTGTAAAGTTACGGACCTGTACGTAACTATAATACTAGGAACAGGTCTGTTACTTTGTCAAGGGGCAATCAATCTATATGAACGCGTCCCTTTTGCGCTAGTTTGTCCACAGGCTTGTCCCCTCGTGCGGTGGAATGCCGTCTGACACTTCCGGCGCCCCCCTCAGGCCGGCCCGGGCTTGAACTTGGTGCGCGTCACTGGCGCCCGGCGCTTGGCACCGCTAGCGGCCTCGTTGGCGGCCTGCCAGATCGACTGCACGGCCTCGGCCGCGATTTGCTTGAGCGCGTCCCATTGCCGCTAGTCTCGGCAGTCCGTCTCACGCTCGGGAGTAAGCGCGATGGACCACTGGCAACTGGCATATACCGGCATGCGGCAGATTCCGCGCGAACTCCGTGAGTTCGAACTCGCCACGTTCTTCACCTTCTCCCTTGAGCCAGAGCGTCACGTAACGACGCTGACGCTCCGCCGTCGGGCTCAACTCGAGGGCTTGGTAGGCCAGCATCTGATGGTCCACCAAGGTATCGGTGCGGCCGTCATAGAGTGCGCCCAGCGTGCCCATATCCGGCGGGGTCACGCCGATCTGCGCGCCAACATAGGCCCAGAGGAATCGGGGCACCTGCTTGCAGGCATCGAGGGTGCGCCCCGTCATGCGGACAAAGCCGACATGAACGGCGCAGGCCAGGCGGTAAAGGTGGCTGCGCCGGGCGTCGACCAGGACTCGCTCCTTGGAGATGGGCTGCCGATTCAGATTGACACCACGTGCTCGCGTCAACCACCTTTCGATACTCTGGCGTTGCTTCACTCTGCGGCATTGCCGCATATCTCTGACTTGATGCCGGCAATAAAGAAGTCTATTGTGGCCGTTCGGTGCACGCTCCCAGCTCCTCGCGCCGATGGTGTAGCTTTCCTATAGCGTGTGAACCCCATTTCTGTCAGGACACGTATCGTCCGGTGCGCTTGATGCTCAGGCTCTATCTAACTCACGTTTGGAGAAACCACGATGGCAAAGCTAGTGGTGCTATACAAGAAGCCTGCGAACACGGCGGCGTTCGATTCATATTACTTCTCGACCCATGTTCCGATCGCCAAGAAGATCACCGGCCTGCGACGCTATGAGGTCAGCAGCGGCCCGGTTGCAAGCCCGGCCGGCGATTCGCCATTTCACCTGGTTGCGGTGCTGAGCTTCGATTCGCTGGCGGCGCTCCAGCAGGCAATGGCTTCGCCTGAGGGCGCCGCAGCAGCAGCTGACGTGGCCAATTTTGCCCAGGCCGGCGTTGACATGCTCATATTCGACACGAAGGAAGTTTAGGCCGGAAGTTCACGGCCCATTTTCTGCGAGAAGGGGATGTGCCCGCTATCACAAGGGCCGTGGCAGGCAAGCCGCTCGTCCGCAGCGGACCAGATTTACGCGCTCGCCGCATGATTTCCGTTGCCCCCCGGCGCCGCTCTGGCCACGCTCCTTACTGCGACAAAACCAGCCGCAGGCCGCGGCATCCCGCATCAAGGGTTCGCAAGGAGGAAGCAAGCCGTCCTCCAGACTCCCAAGCGCCACTCCCTGTGCCCGCCTTCTACCAGGCACGTCACGCCGCCGGCCTGCCACCTTGGTACAGGCGGATGTATCTCATAAAATGAAGTTTCACCTTGGAAAGCGGCCGTATTTCGGCCGCATATCAAAAGAGGATGTCATGGAACTTCACATGCAATCGCATCGCTACACGCATCGGTGGCCGGACTGGCCTGCGGCGGCTCTGGCAGGCGTCGTATCCGGATTGGTGTTCGTGGTATTCCTTGTGCTCGATCTGCTTGCGGCGATGTTGATGGGGGCCAGCGCCTGGAAACCGCTGACCATGATCGCAGCCATCATGCTGGGGCCGGACGTGCTCACGCAGGCTGCTACCTTTGAGATCGGCGAGCTGGTTGCTGCGGTGGTGGTCCACTTTGCGCTGGCAGTCGTGTTCGGCCTGATCCTGGCCACGATCATGGCGCCCTTCCACTTCGATTCGAGCGTCGGTATGGCCTCGCTGGTGGGAGCCGTCTTTGGTCTCGTCTTGTATTGGGTCAATTTCTATGGGATGACCGCGGCCTTCCCGTGGTTTGCCGAGGCCCGGAGCTGGGTGACCGCGATTGCCCACATAGTGTTCGGCCTAGTCGCCGCCGATTCCTACCTGAAACTGGAGCGGCCGATGGAAGGTCCCGCCCGTAACGATGCCGACTCCGCGCAGGCCTAAGGGCGCCCATCGATGACGCGCGCCGCATCGCGGCAGCGGCGAGGCGCGCGACATGCAGGCGGGTGCCCGACACCGCACCAGCATAGCGCGTGCCTGTCTAGTCGACCCGGGCCGCGAGCGCGGAGCTGCCCTCGGACGTTGTGCACGCCCAGACTCGCTCCAGCCTGCTAAAAATGCCAAGCCGCAGCGCCGCCATCGCCACTGCCCATGAAGACTGCCGCCTATCCCTATCGGTCAGCGCAGGAACGAGGAACATCGAGCTGCTTGCTGCTGGCATCTCTTGATGCACTTGCTATTGGGCGCGCTGCTCTACTACGGCGTGCACTGGCACAGCACCGCGCCGGGAGGCGTTGAAGCCGACTGGATGTCGAAATGCACTGCGGCGTAGGCCGCACTGCACGTCCAGATCTCCTTGCCATCTCGGTAGAATATGGCACGTTTGCCATCACAAAAACAACGCGCCTGCGGAAATATCGCGGCATGATCGAATAACAATCCTCGCTGTAGCGCCGCCAACGAAGTACTCGATTCCGAGATCCTTCGCAGTGCGATCCAGTATGCCTCGTGAAGCACATTCTTTGCCATTGGATACGCCCAGCCTTTTTCCCTTGACAAGGCGCGACCCATGTTCCATCATGAATTTAATCGCATGCGATCTAAACGTATGCGATCAATATAGAACCGACAACCACAGAGATCCATTCCATGAGCAAGATCGAAAAAGTCCTCGCCACCGGCAAGACCCACACCACGCACAGCAGCGCCGGGGTTACATCGCGCGGCCACAACGGCACGCTGGACATTGCACTGTCGCCCGGCAACAGCGCCACCCCGGCGCACGTGTTCCCGGCCATCCAGCCGCACCCGACCGCAGAACAGCTGTTCGCGGGCGCCTGGTCGGCGTGCTACATCGCTGCGGTCGGCCTGGTGGCCGGGGAAATGAAGCTTGAGCTGCCGTCCGACCTGGCTGTGGACATCGAAGTCGACCTGGGCCAGACCGGCGCGGAGTACTTCCTGCAGGCACGCCTCAATCTGCGCGTGCCGGGCCTGCCGCAGGATGTCGCGACGGAACTGGCCCACGCGGCCGATGCAATCTGCCCCTACTCGAAGGCAACGCGCGGCAATATCGACGTGGCGCTGAACGTCCTTACGTCGTAATTCCCCGACTTTCTCATTACCGCAAAATGATCGTATGCGATTAAATCGCATACGTCACAAATTCACCTGACGCAAGGATGCTTACCATGAGCACGATCATCACCATCGCCCGCTACGCCGTTGTCGCCGCCACCCTGCTGACCGCTGCCGCCGCGCAAGCCGCCGGTTCAGCGCGCGCCCCCTTCACCGATGGCACCCGCTCGGTCACCAGCGCAGCCGATCCGTACACAGACGGCGCCCGCTCGGTACACGGTACGCGCAGCCCGTATTACGACGGAGCCCGCGGCAAGGTCGACCCTTACCTCGACGGCGCGCGCGCCTGAGACCGCACAGCGCCGCGGAGGCCAGATGGTGCGGACGATTTGCTGCCGGTCGCGGGCGCCCTTCCCTTGGGCTGCCGTGACCGCCGCGGAAAGTTATAGCACCTGCGATCCAATCGCATACGATCTATAATCGACGCTTGCGATCCATCCATGTTTGGGCAACGAGGCAGCAAATGAAATCCACCCACAAGCCCACCGAAAACCCGACGCTCTCGGACTTCCTGTGCTTCGCGGTCTATTCCGCGAACCTCGCCTTCGGCAAGGCCTACAAGCCGATCCTTGAGCAGCTGGGGCTGACCTATACGCAATACATCACCATCGTTGCGCTATGGGAGCAGGACAACCAGACCGTCGGCAACCTGGGCGTGAAGCTGTTCCTGGAATCGAACACCCTGACGCCGATCCTGAAGAAGCTGGAGGCGATGGGCTACGTGGAGCGGCAGCGCGACCCCGAAGACGAGCGCCAGGTACGCGTCAGCCTGACCAAGGCCGGCCGCATGCTGCGTGAACGGCGTCTGGAATCCAGCCTCGCTGGCGCGACCGGCCTGGCCCCGGACGAGTTCGCACGGATGCAGAAGGCAGTTGCGTCGCTACGCAACAACCTTATCCAGTCGGTGAAAGACAGCGAATGAACAAGCACACAGGATCCACTGCCATGACCAGCACAGCCGCCCAGTACAGCCCGATCAGCTGCGAGTTCCACGACCGCCTGGAAGACCTCGCCACCGTGCGCAGGCCCACGCAGATCCGCTATCGCGACGCCGATGGCACGCCACAGCAGCGCGCCGCGACCATTACCGACGTGTACAGCCGCGGTGGCGCTGAATACCTGACGCTCAATACTGGCGAAACCCTGCGCCTGGACCATCTCGTGGAAGTCGACGGCGAGAAGCTGGCCGACTCCTGAGCAAAGACAGCGCATCGGCCGGACGCAGTCACCGGCCGCTGCTTACGCCAGCGCCACGTCTCCCGCCAACGCACGCTGCCAGCATAGGCGGGCTGCCTATGCTGGCGGTCAAGTGTGTGCAGAAGGCCTTGACCTTGGCGCTAGCATGGCATGCTGCGTGGCGCGCAGCAGGTAATTGCCGCCGGGCGTGCGGCATCCTTGCATTGTTTTTGGCGCTGGGCCAGCACAGCCGGCGACGTACCGTCCACGAAACAGTAGGCGTAGATCACATTGCGAGTCGCCCGCAGTCAAACCCAGACGTCAAACCCGGCACCACGGCCCTTGAATGGGACACCATTGCGCTCTAAGTTGGAGACACCCGCCCCTGCGATCGCAGGGCCGGAGTGTGCAACCGGAGACAATAATGACAACCCCGATTTCTGTCGTGAAAACAGCCTATGAGGCGTATGGCCGCGGCGACGTCAATGCCATCCTCGATCTGGTGGCCGACCAGGTCGACTGGAAGATGGTAGGGCCACCGCAGATTCCCTACACCGGGCAACGCACCAGCAAAGCCGAAGTCGCCAGCTTCTTCGCACAGCTCGCACAGGCGGATGACACAGAAATTTTCGAACCGCGAGAGTTTATCGAGTCAGGCGAGCATGTGGTTGTACTCGGCTTCTTACGGGGAACCGCGCGTCCTGAAGGTAAGTTGGTTGAAACCGAATGGGTGCACGTCTTCACGGTCGTCGACGGCAAGATTCGGCGCTGGAAGGGCTTTGCCGATACGTCGATCCGCTTTCTATAAGGTAAGACCGGCAATTTTCCACCCGTCGGATTCCCAGGCTTTGTCAACTTGGCAATATCGAGACAAGGCAGCGGGGAGCGTGCCCACTGCTCAGGAGACGGTTGACGGATTTTTGACCACGTCAGTGAATTCATACCAGGTAGCGAATCGCGCAACGAAGTGTTTGCAGTAGAGCGAAGCGCGCAGCAGATGCCACTAGCACCTTGTCAGCCCTCTTCATTGCAATGCATTTCGCAGCTCGCTTCTTGGCCGCGTCTATGTTGTCGGAATATCACTCCCCGGTATGAGCGCTCGTCTGGACAGCGGCCCCGATCAGAAGCGGAGCGATAAGACTTTTCACTGGCGTTCCTTTGCGAACGTTCCGGTCACGTTTCATTTGTTTCTCCTTAAAGGTATCAGATGGGTTCGGGTGCCACGTCGCGCACAGCAGTAGTACCGACGTTCAACGTAGCTACCCCATTCTTGCCAATAACGGACAGAGTCAAGTTTTCATAATTTCGGCGACTGGAGAGGGCCGTGCGATGGTTGCCGCGTAGCCATTTCACATCTACACTGCCAGCCACCGGTTCCACACCGTCGTAGGGGTCAACATCAGCTTGCCCCAAGCGAGCAACTACAACACGGCCCGGCTGGCAGCCCGCATGCTGCCTAACAATCGATCGGAGACGATGAAAACTACAAGCAAACAGCGCGGCTGGATCGTCCGCAGCGGAGACGACTATCTCTGCCCAAAGGACGGCGACGTAGGCTACACGGCTAACTTGATCGATGCCGGCACGTTCGGCACCGAAGAAGAAGCCATGGAAGCGGGCCGCGATCATTGCGATCCGGGATTTGTGGTGATGCGCGACCCACGCTAACGAAACGGATAAAAGGATGCCCGGCCCGATAATTCTCGTCGACATGGAGAACATCCAGCAGCTCGCACCGGGTGCGCTGCCTGGGGGAGCCCGCCTGATTGTCTTCGCCGGTGCCAGCCAAAAGTCCATTTCTCTGGATCTTGTGATCGCAGGCCAGGCGCTTGAGCCGCCGGCACAATGGATCCGAGCCAGTGGCAGCGGTCGCAATGCACTGGATTTCCACATCGCCTTCGAGCTGGGGCGACTCGCCGAGCGTGGCGAGCGCGGCCCCGTCTTCGTCCTGTCGAAGGACAAGGGCTACGACCCACTCATTGTCCATATCGCCAGCGGCGGCATGCCTTGCAAGCGCGTTGAATCGCTTTCGGAAATTCCATCGCCCGCGAAGCCGAAGAACGGTGTTTCCGTGCAAGCCTCTGATGGAATTGATCTTGGCGCGGCCTTCGCCGCGACTGTCAAGGTACGCGAGATCTTGGGCCGGTCACCGAAGACTGCACGGCCGGGCAAGCGCGCGACCTTGGTCAAACATCTCAAGGCGATGGAGCACTTGAAGCTGAAGGACAAGGATATCTCAGGTGTCATTGATGAGATGCTAGCCACGAAGCTGATCGTGGAGGACAAAGGCAAGCTCTCATACAATTTCTGATCCGAGAGGAACCGACTGCGGGATGCCGAAATGCTTGACGCGATTGCAGAAGACGTAGACCGCCGCGTCAAAGGGATTGAGCCCAAGGCTCCGACCTATCGCCGTCAGGCTTGCCGATCCCGCTGTCGCCGCCACCGGCTCCTCGCCAGATGGGTTCCGCCGACGCTTACGTCTCGACGAGGTTTTCCTGCATCGCCGGCGGCCGTAGCCGCCGTGCCGCGACTTAGGACTTTAACCAGGTAATCAGCTCTTCGCTGATGAAGCGTGTGTTCAACTCGTCGTCCGACAGGGCCACGAATGCACGCAAATTGTCGATGCCAACAAATCCCGTGTTATCGAACTCGTCGCCCAGCTCTTCTAGGAATGGGAAGCGACTACCCTGGTTAGACACGCCGATGAATAGGAAGTAGACCTCGTCCTTGCGTTCCTGAGATGCGCGCAGCACGTCCAGCGTGCGGCCCCTATCTGAGTTTGCGCCGTCAGTGATGACAATCACAAGACTGCGGCGCTTCTCACCGGACTGCACTACCTTGTCCTTCTTCCCGAAGAAGCGACCGATGGCACTCGCCCTCTCAACGATTTGCGCCCAGCCGAAATGCGCCAGCATGCGCTCGAGCACGTAGGAGTAGTCCGTGCCGCCGTTCCAGCCGTTGACCTTGCCGATAATGTGCTTCTTCACGAAGCCCTGGTAGTTGTCGGCGTTGATGGGACACACATCTTCGACGTGTGACGCGCCGTCAGAGAAGGTAAAACAGTCGACCTTCTTGTCCGGGTCAAAGGCGAGGCCCCAAGGAATCAGGCGCGTGAGCAGGTCATTGGTCACGCCGTCACGATGTTCATCTTCAAACGAGCCCGACACGTCCAGTGCGACGCCAACTTCGAGCTCGGGCGGCTTCTCCACGCCAGCCTTCTGTAGGTTGAGCACCAGAGCCTGGGTCGCTTTTTCGAGGTTCATTACGAGAGCCATGCATTCTTCCTTTCAATAAATTGCGTCAGATCACTGAGTTTTTCCAGCACCAGGTAACGTTGTGTTTCGTTCGGCTTGTCGGTCAGACCGGCGAGTTGCCCATACATCGCGGGCAGCTTGACCAGCACGCCGTCCTGCACCAGGAGCACCAGTTCCTTGAGTCTCGTCTCGTCCTGACGCAAGGAGAGAATATTCTCCTGCGCCATGGTTTGCGACGTGGTAAGGGCCATCAGCCGCGACTGCAGCAACAGTGCCTCATCCGTGCGTAGGCCCTCCAGCAGGTACTCGCCGGCGAGGAAGACCGCTTCCAGCTCGTCCTGGGCGGCCACGTAGCGCGCTTCCAGTTCCGCGAACGAAGACAGCAACGCCATTACCGCCTTCCCGTCGGTCGAGAGCCGAGACTCGAGCTGGCGAATCTCCGCCTCGTTTCGCATCCAGACTGCGTTCGCTGACTTCTTCAGGAACCCGCCTGCCATTGCATCCAAAATCTCAGCCAGCAGCCGGTGCAAGCGGGTCATCAGCGCAGCAACCTGTCTCGGGGCAGTCGCCTCGAGCAGCTGCAGCCGGTCCTTGACGACTGCGTTGACGTTCTCCTGCGCGGCCACCCCGAAGGTCAGCCAGTCCGCCGAGCCCATGCTGTCGGCCGCAACCCCTGCCAGTACCGCGCGCGCCTGGGCGATACACTCAGGCTTCGCGGCAGGAAAGCGGCGCGCCAGTTCCTCTAGCGTGACCGAGACCACGCGACGGACGCTGCCGGCCATCGCAGACGGATGAACCGGTGCAGCAGCCTCCGGAATCCGTTCGACAGCGACGGCTGACACGGCAGTAGGCGCCGGCGAAGATGCGGCGGTGACCGGCGCGCTCTGGCCATTCGAGGGCAGTGCGGTCGGCCTGATGACAGTCGGCAAGGGTACCTTCGCGGACGCCGCGACGCCGGGCAGGGCCGTGGGCTGGATAACGGTCACTTGAGGACGCGTCTGGAGGCCGCCATCCACGGCAGGCGAGGCCGGTGCGCTAACCGCGTCGCCGCCAATCACCGTGACCTTGTACGTCATGATGGAGAGCCTCCCGTCGACTGCTTAGGAGAAGTGGCCCAGCACGCCGTTGAAGTCGGTATTGAATCCCACGCCGACACCGATGAACGAGGCACCGTTGCCGTCCACCACGATGGAGCCCATCTGCACGCCGACGAAGGCGCCGAACTGGCTGGACAGGCCTACATCGAGCTGGGGCTGGCCCGCACTGTTTTCGATGATGACGCGCGCGTTCTCGACGTGCTTGAAAGTCTTGCCAGACGCCTGCGGGTGAATCATCGCGAGCAGGGGGATCTCCAAATGGCCGGCCGCCGGCATCGTGAGCAGGCGCGGCTTGACGGTGACATACTCGTCGTCGCCCGCCAGGCTGCCGTCGCGCGCATCCGGGCTATGGACCAGCGCGCCGCCATGCACCGAGAACGTCTTGTCCGCGGCCAGCGGCAGCGTGCCGGCCTTCACGCCACCTTCGAGCATGCGCTCGACGTTGTAGGTGGACAGGATGTCGCCGAGGCTCGACGCTTTCGCGCCGCTGCCGGTGTTGACGGTCACCAGCGCGTGCAGGTCGAGGTCGGTATTGCCGTCCCACGACAGGCGCACCTTGAACTCCTCGCCCTTGTTCAGGTTCAGGGAGAGCTTCGGTGAGGCTTCGCCCGGCTTCGACAAATTCAGTACCAGATTGCTCATGCTATTTTTTTGCGTTAGAAGGATTGCGGTGCGACCGCAGCCGCGGGATTGAGTTGACTACCGAGGTTCAGCAGGTCCTGCCGTACTTGCGACATTGTGTTGCGGGCTTCCTCGAACTTCGCCTGATTCGCGGCGCGAGCGGCCTGCACGATGGACTGCAGCGCCTGCGTATCGGCAACGACGCGTTTCAGGTTATTGGCCTGATCGAGGCGATTGCTACCCGGGGCCGTAGCGGCCGTGGCCACTACGTTCTGCATCAGCCGGGAGCGCACTTCCTGAAGGTTCTTGTCCAGGTTCGCGCCGGACTGGCCAAGACGCTGGACGTTTTGCACCAGTTGTGCGCCATGGATCGTCAGCAGCGTCATGCGGATGCTTGCGAAACGGTCGCCCATCGTGACGATGAGTTCTTGCAGCGTCGACACGCCTGCATTCTGCAGCTGGCGAATCACCAGTTGTTCAGCCGGCAGCTTAGTCATCATGGCTTCACGGGCCAGGGCAACCGATTCGAGCGACTGCAGCTTGTCATGTATCTCCTGCTGCCGGGAAATGTCCTGCCCTGCCGCAGCCAGAAGAGCCGGTGCTTCGGCTCGCGCCTTCTTCAATGCGTTGTGCAGGAAGGCCGTTTCTTCCGCGAATGCGACGAAGCTTTTGCGGTATTCCGCCTTCTGCCCATCCATCCCTTGCAGTTCGTCGGTGAGCTTGTTCATTTCGATACGGAGCTTGTTCTCCATACCGTTGACCTCGTCGCTCAGGGTCTTCGACTTGAGCTTGGCGATGCGTGCCAGGTCCTCGTAGACCTTGTCCATCGCGCGCTGCATTGCCTTCTTGCTGAACAGGCCGATGATTCGGTCCTTGATGCCCGGCTTGGCGTTCAGGATGGCGTCGGCCAACTCGCCGAGCTTCTCCTTCGCCACCGCGTCGTTGAGCGCGTCCACCAGCTTGAACAGTTGCGGGTTATCCGCCTTGTTGATGCGGGCTAGGAAGCCGTCGAGCACACGGTTAAGGTTGAGCGTGGGCTCGGCCCCGAGCGTGACGATTTGAGCCTGAGGCATTGCGGCGAAGTTGAACGCCGCCAAGCGGCTCTCGATGTTAGTCAGCTGAGCAGGCTCGAGCATGACCGGGAAACTCATGGGCAGCGCCACGCCGAGCGCCGGCTCCATGTTGGGGTTCAGCGCGGTGTCGTGCACCGCAGTGATGGCAGTCGGTTGCATTGATTGTTCCTTACGCAGTCGCGGCGGCCTTATACTCGTCCACTAAGCTGCTGGTTGCCAAGCTGCACCGCATGCAGTACGGGCGTTTCTAGCCCACTAACCGAATGGACAAACTGTTGCCCTTGGGCGGTAGGCCGTAAGTTCTCGTTCAAACCGGCGTAATACTTACTACAAATGTGACCTACATGTCCAGCAGCGTAATCGATCTTGGCAAGTCCATGCTCAAGGCGGGCTCGCTTTATCTTTGGGAGATCGTGTGCTGCTGCGTTGCTGGGCTGGTGCTCAGCATGATTGCATTTGCGTTCGTGGCCAACAGCATCGAAGGCACGGGCTGGACGCTGGCGGCAGTGGCATTCCTGATTGGCTTTCCCGTGGCTTATTACTTGGTCGGCCACCAGCGGGCGCTCGACCGCGTGCTCGGTGCGCTCGCGAACGCCCATGGCGAGCGCTGCTACGATGCCACGCTAGGCCGCTTCGTCGCTTCGTCGCCTCGTTGCAAGTGCAGAAGCCCGGTGCATTGACCAGCCTGCTTGCCAAGCCGCAAGCATTGACCGCCCGTTTCCGTGGCATTCTCGAAGACGGCGAGTTCAAGCCGCGGCTGGCACGCCGCGTGGCCCTGCATTTTGCGGACGAGGTGATAGCGACGGTGCCGTTTGCAGGGCTGGCTGTGCAGGACGCACCTGCTGCCAGCGCATGGCTGCCGTCACCACGCTGCAAGACCAGTTCGACGCGTCATGGCAGCCTTTCCTGGTCGTGGCCGCGGGCCAGGCCGCCGTAGCCGTCGCTGCCTGGTGGTGGCTGTCTCGGTAAGCGCATCGTCACCCTTCGGCATGGAACAGGGCGGCATGCGCCGCGCCACATTGCATTGGCGCGCGTTACCAAGGCGACCGAGTCCCCCGAGCCCCGGGTCGCCTCAGGGGACTCGGTCGGTGCGTGCAGAGAAGAGCTTCAATATTCTTGAACACTCGCCAGGCTTTCCGCAGCGGTCGACGACCAAGCGACAACGAAACGGCCTATCGCAGTGGCCCGAACAGATGCTCAAGCACGGCATCCGGCGTATCGAGCGCCGTGAACGCGCTGCGAGGAATGTCCCACTGATTGGGCCGCTCCAACTTGGCACCTAGCGCGACGCATTGCGAACGCCTGCCTTCAGCGATAATGGCCATTCGAGCGTCGCAAACTTCATGGATTGTGTCTGGCGGGACCGAAGAGTCTGCGCCTACGGGGCCGAGGCGCCGGCTAAAGCTTGAGCGCGATCCGACAGAACAATAGATTGACAATGATCACTGGACACGTCTTTATTGCTACCAGCCTTGACGGCTTTATCGCCCGACCCGATGGGGACATCGACTGGCTTCTGAAACGGGATGAGCCGGCAGAAGACCATGGCTATCCGACCTTCATCGCCGACAAGGACGCGATCGTTATGGGCCGAGGCTGCTACGAAAAAGTCCTCACGCTGGGCGAATGGGCTTACGACAAGCCCGTTCTGGTGCTGTCCCGGCAATTGGCCGGCAAGCCAGTGCCGGAGAGGCTGCAGGGAAAGGTGCGGTTCTCGGATAGCACGCCCACGGATGCGATGAAGCAACTGGAGGCTGCAGGCGTGCGTCGCGTGTACGTCGATGGCGGTCAGTTGGTTCAGTCGTTTCTGCGCGACGGATTGATCGCTGATTTGGTGGTCACCACCGTGCCAGTGTTGATCGGTGCAGGCAGAGCATTGTTCGGCGCCCTGCCGCGCGACGTCAGTCTGGCGCTCGAATCGAGCCGGCACTTTCCGTCCGGCCTAGTGCAGTCGACCTATCGCGTGCAGTGCTAATTTGTGAAGATGCATGATGAGGCTTGTACATCTGGCGCCGCGATCGGCACTATCTCGGTAGACGAGACTTTCGTGGTTTCAACCCACTCGAGGCGGCGCACTGCCAATACGAGCTGGCCCTACTCGGCGATGGCCTAGGACGATACGAGATTCGCCGGGCGGCACTCAGGCGTTGATCCAGGCGCGCGCCTGATCCAGCTCGTTGACGTGGAACACCTTGACTTCGGCCTTCGTAAAGAACCGCGCCAGATGCATCGAGGCGTGGATCCATCCCGCGTCGGCCACCACGGCGGCACGCGTGATTTTGCGGGCCAAGGGAACGCCGAGCGTCAGGTCGGTCCACAGCGCCTTTGGCTCGATGCCGGTGAAATGCTCGATGCGTTCGAGCACTCGGGTCTTGCCGTTCAGTTCGAGATCCTCTCGCATGCGCTCGATGGCTTCGCGCAGCTCGCGGTCAGTGATTTTCCCTTCGACGGAAATCTCGACGACTGGGGAATCGGGGTCAGTGTGATACAGGATCATGGCAGGACCACTTGGCTGGGGAGACGTTACACGCTCAGGCACGGACAAACCTAGCGTACGATCACCTCCTGATCGTACGCCTTTTCACACGGCTCGGATCGCACGGGTCCCTGTGTTCGCCAGAACTGGACCCAGGAACTGTGAGACAAAACCCACTAACTGTGAGACGTGACACCCGGGATCGCATTCTAATAGTTACGCTTGCATCACAAATTCGCTTAGCGCTTCTGTGTAGTACATATTGCATCACTTTTACCTCTTCTTGATGATCTTTCTTCTCAAGAACAGGGAAAGGAACGCCACCCAGCCAGATTAGCGGGCCGCCCCTGGTAGCCCGGGCCCGGATCGGCCGGGAGCCGCCCCGCGATCCTCGGGCGCGCAGGCCAAGCTACGCGAGCGCCTCTTCAACGGTTCGGGCTGCTTTCGCGATCATCTCGCGCAGCCACGCGTGACCCACGTCGTGCTCGTCGCGGCCATGCCAGACCGCACGCATGGTCTCAGTTCCAGCTTGGTACGGCGGATCTCGTCGAACTAGGTCTCCGCTCTTTGTAAGAGCCATGGCCAGGGACGCGGGCACAATGGACAGCATGTGCGTATCACGAAGCAGCGCTGGAATGGCGAGCGCGTGCGGGACGGTGACTCTCAGCCGCGGCACCTCCTTCGATTCAAGGAGCGCTTCCTCCAACGCACGCCGGTCGAACATCTCCGACTGGCGCGCGAGGCCCCGCTCAACGATGAACCCCCCTACCGCGCCTTCCTCCTGCCCGCCGACGGATAGGGTGACAAGCGGATACTTCGTCAGGTCGAGGAGCGTGAGCTTCCGGCGGGCAGCCGGATGTCCCTTGCGCATCAAGATGGATTCTCCTTGGGACATCAGCGTTCGTGAGTTCAGGCGGGGTGGAACCTGGGAAAAGATGCCGATGGCAAGGTCGATGCGTCCCAGGTCGATCTGCTCGGCCAAGTCCAGCCGCGTAGACGGCCGGATGACGAGGTCCACGCCCGGGGCGGCCTTTTGTAGTTCGCGGGACAAAGGTGCAACGATCACTTCAGTGACGTGATCGTTCGCCGCGATAACGAATCGCCGTCGGGATTTGTCGGGAGAAAACGGCTCCACGCCGAGGGCATCCTCGATGCGGCGCAGCGAGTCAAGCAGGGTCGGCGCCATCGCCGTTGCACGGCCGGTCGGCACCATGCCCTTCCCCATGCGCATGAAAAGCTCGTCGCCGACAAGCTCGCGCAGCCTGCGGAGCGCATGGCTAACCGCCGATTGCGTGAGATTGAGGCGCTTGCCCGCCAGTATCAGATTGCGCTCCTCGTAGACGGCCTCGAACACCTTCAAAAGGTTCAGGTCCGTGCGGCCGATGCTCATGACGTCACTCCGTCAATTGAATAGCATGCATTATGCAATTGCAAAGACATCAATTCCATTCAATTCATGGTTCGCGCATCATGATGTCCAGCGATTTGACAGGAGACGACACCATGACGGCCGAAACACTCATCCAAGATCGAGAAGCGCTGATCGAGCGCTGCATCCCCTTCCTTGAAGAAGTGAAGGACCTGACCACTAGCACCGCGGTCGAGCGCTGGTTGAACGAGAAGTACGGGCCCGACAGCGAGCTCTACCAGACCCTGTCTCGCTCGGTAAGGAAGGGCGTGGAGGATGGCTGGGCAGCGAACGTTGAGATCGAGGGCCCAACCTACCGCCGCAGCCGCATCGCGGAGCCCTCCACGCGCACGCTTCACTTCAGCATCACAGCTGTGTACATGGATAGCACCGGCAATAGGCAAGGCCACCCTGACCATCGACTCCGCGGGCAATACCACGGGCATCCCTATGGCGAGTTCAACATGGTCGTTCCGATAGATCCCGGCGCTGCCCTGAATGGGCCGAATGGCTGGTGTTCCAGAGGCTGGACCGCCCCGGCGCCGGGGAGTCACCACTATCCAGAAGCGAAGGGTGGCGCCGTTATCGCGCTGTTCTTCCTGCCCGCCGGTCGGATTTCCTACCACGACGTGCCGCAGGAGTAGTCCATGGTGCAGACAGCAATTGAATGGTCCCAGGAGGCCGTCGCGCGATGCGTCGCCACCGTCGTAAAGTCCCGCCGCGCGGTTCGCGCCTTCAGGCCTGAGCCGCTTCGTCGCGAACTCATACAAGAGATCCTGGAGGAGGCAGCGACCGCCCCGAGCGGGGCCAACATCCAGCCCTGGCGGGTGTATGTGGTCAGCGGCGCGGTCAAGGATGAATTGGCCAACGTCCTGGTCGCTGCCTCCCGCGCCGGGACCGCCCCCGCACCCGCCCACTTCCCTGAGCCGTTGCCGGACGTGTTCCGCGCGAGACTGACTGACTTCGGCGCGCGCTACTACGCTTCGCTCGGGATCGATCGCAACGACACCCCGACGCGCACGCGCCAGACCGAGCGGAACTTCTCGTTCTTTGGCGCGCCGGTGGGTCTCATCTTCAGCATCGACCGCAGATTGAAGCCGCACAGCTGGATCGACATCGGCCTTTTCGCGCAGAACCTGATGATCGCCGCGAAAGCGCGTGGCATCGACACATGCCCGCAAGTTTCCTTCGCGCCGTTCCATGACCTGATCGCATCGCATCTGCACATGCCACCGGAGGAAGTGACCGCCTTCGGTATGTCTATGGGATATGGAGACCCGGAAGCCAAGGTGAATCAAACAAGGATGCCACGGGAGCGCGTGCAAGACTTCGCGCGACTCTTCGGGTTTCCGACCTGACCCTCCCGCCGATCCATGCAATCAGCACCGACGCGGCAGACGATGAAGGTACTTGGAATTGCAGGCAGCTGCGCGAATCCAGCTACAACCTCCTGGCGCTTCGGGCCGTCCAGCACGCATGCCGGCGGCGGCCCCAGGCGACAGCGATCAGCGAAAAGCCGCGCAGCTACGCCAGCAGCTCTTCGGCGCTGGGACGGATACCGGAAGCCGATCGGCCCAGAGGCGCCGGTAAAGTCCGCCAGGACTTCGAACATCGATAGGCCGAACCACTGACACCAGGCATGTTCGCCGTGGATCTGGTCGTAGATTCCCAACTTGGAAAGGACCGTGCCGTCTAGGTCGAGGATTCGGACGTCGTCCTGCAGGAGTAAACATGGCGATCAGCCCGTCCCGCGCGACGTCGCGCGGAATATAGAAGGTACCCGGTTGCGTCATGTCGTTGGTGCAGAAGCCGGATTCCCACAAGGCGGTGGTCAGATCTTGGGCGGCAGATCAGGTAGCACCCATCCGCTCCGGCCAACACCGCTGGCGGGCCGAACCGGTAGGTGCGCGGTACGTAGAGCGGAATTACCGCGGCCGGGTGCCGGACCGCACGAAAGACGCGCGTGCCGGCAGGCAGGATGAACTGGCGCCCGCAAACCGATTGGCCACCGGCAGATACCGCGGCTGCACAGAGTCGTGATGACCTACTCCATGCAATCGCGCCGCGACTTGGTTGGAGTCGGTCATGCTGTTACATACTGTCGATCCCCCAGACCGCCAGCGTGCGGCCAGCCGCATTGGTGGCCACGCGCGGCACCGGGTAGGTCGTGCCGTCGGCGGGTGTCGCGCTGAGCAGGTTGGGCACATCCCAGCCGCTGCCTGTCAGGTAGCGATTGGTCCTGACGTTGATGCCGGAGGTTTCCCACTGATACCAGATGGCCGTGGCGTTGCCGTCCGCACCCACGGCCACGCGGGGCGCATAGACGTCTCCCGGCACCGTGCCGCTGAACTTCCCCGGCACGCCCCAGCCCGTGCCAGCCGCGTAGCGGTTCGCACCGCCGTAGGCGCCAACCCCGTTCTGCTCCTGCCAGACCGCGATGGCATTGCCCGCCCCGTCGATCTCCACATGCGGGTCGTAGCATTCGCCAAGTGTATTGTTCGAGACGACTGTCGAAGTCTGCCACCCGCTGGCGGCAACGTACCGTGCCGACTGGATCGCAAAGGACAGGCTGGCCGTGCTCTGCACCCACACTGCAAGGCCATTGCCGCTGCCATCCACCGCAACGGCCACTTGCCCGTAGACGTTGTACAGGTTGCCGCCCACGGCATTGAGCATAGCGCGCGGGCCCCAGGCGCTGGCGCCGGTTGTGACGCTGCGCCCGTAGATGTCCTGCGGGCCGTTTGACACGGTAGTACCATCGCCCTGTTGCTGCACCCACGCGATGAGCCCCTGGCCGGCGGCGTTGACCGCGACGTGGCTGTTGGCTGCGCTATTGACGCCGTCGCTGACCATGAACGGCGCGCCCCAGGCACCGGACAATGCCGCGTACTTGACGGCCCACACATCGAAGTGGTTCGTGCGCCCGTCGCCTTGATACCAGGTCACGATGGCATTGCCCTGGCCGTCGACGGCGAGGTCAGGCGTGGAGGCACCGGTAGCGACGCTCGCCGACGACACAACCCGCAGCGGCGCGCTCCAAGTCTGGGACGCAGCGGTGTAGCGGCTCGCCCAGAGGTTGCTGATGTTGTTCTCGGAGGCCATCCAGATCACGGTGACGTTACCCGCTGCGTCGAAGGCAACGCGTGGCAGGAACGCATCGCCAGCGGTGCTCAACGTGGTCGCGGCTGCGCCGGCATCAGTCAGGAAGCGCGCACGAATGACGAATTGCGAAGCCACCTGCTCAGACCAGGCCACGAGGCCATTGCCGTTGCTGTCTACCCCCACGTCGGGGTCGCTGGCGACCAGCGCATCCTGCGAAGTCCAGTCCGCGGCCGACAGCGCGCCGGCCAGGTTGCCGATGGGGGCCTGCAGCACCGTGCTGCCGTCCAGGTTCGCCACCGTGACGGTGCCGGCGCCATAGCTGACGGTGATGTTGTCCAGCAGCGCGTCCATGCCGGTATGATCCGCCGTGAACTTGCCGGACATCAGGTCGATGCTGGAGGCGGCGTACCTGGCCAGGAGCGGGGCGAGTTCGGCTTTCAGGATGGAGATGGCGCCGGGCAAGGCATTCGAGATAGCCGTGAAGGCAGCGGCACCAGACGTGGCGTAGATTGCGTCGAGTGCATTCGTGCCGGCCGCGCCAACCACCGCGAGTTGGGTTAGTGGTGTGATGTTTGCTGCACCATTCGAGGGCGAGAAGGAATACAACCGCTGCGTTGCACCGTTCGCGGTCCATTCGGCCTTCAACATGAAGGGCGGCGTAAGACCGGCGGTGGAGAAGCTATAGGTGCCATCCGTGGTGTCGACGTACCGCTCGTTCCCTGCGGCATCCTTCAGGTAAATGCGGCCGGAGATTGCCGACCCGGTTGCCGCAATGCCCGAGAGGCTCTGCACGACAGCAGGCGGCGGGGATCCGCCAGTGCCAGTGCTGGCGCTACTTCCTGCCGCAACATCACCACCACCACCACCACCGCCGCAAGCGGCCAGGGCCAGGCACATGAGCAGCGCCAATACACGTTTCATTGCGAACCTCCCGATGCAGTGCATCGGATATCGGCAACTGTGCGGGGTTCTTGAGCCGGATGGCGGCGATCGTTGGCTGGATGGCCGGGTACGGGTTACCGGGAAAGGCTGTGCCCGATGTGCATTTCAAGCGTGGGAATACTGCCGGTCACTCGTGTGCACGCACACAAACGCCAGGTTAGCGCCGGGGTACGCGAACGAGAACACCATCAGCGCGATCAGCGCCCGATTCCGCAGGGGACAGCAGTTGGCGCGCCGCGGTTGCGTCCAGGACCGGCATCTTGCCGACGTGCTGCTCGACGCGCTAGGCACCTTCTTGGCGAAGTGGCTTCTCCCGACGGATTTTCCGCCCTGCTTGGGCGTAGCCGAGGAGCCTTCCGTTGCGCAGCCCGCTGGAAAGGCCTTGCCGGCAAATGAGGGGCTCGCATTGAACGAAGCATGGATGGCCGTCTGAACATGGCAGCGTGCTTCGCTCTGTCACAAAGACCTCGTCGCTCGATTTACGGCCTGGTATGAATTCGCTGAAGTGGCCCGCCATCCGTCAACGGCTTTCCGACCAGTGGTCCCGCCTGCGACTGCCCTGTCTCGCTACTGGCAAGTTGACAAGGCCTCTACGCCTCCCTTGCCCGCTCTGTGTGGCCCGATTCCGCCGAGAATTGGGTATGCAACTGGCCAAATTGGACCCCGCGTAAACCATGAGGACGCAGCAGCCGGAATGACAGGTAGTTGACAGCCTTCCCTTCGTAGAATCTGGCCCGTGGTTGGCCGAGTCCGCCAGCAATTCCGGAGGAAGAATGCCGCGTATGGTTCGCAAGGCCTAGCCGGGACTAGAGATGGGGCCTCGCAGGCGGACGCGCTTCGTGTCCCTTCACCACAAGAGGAGCTCCTGATCCCAGGGCACAGGCCAGCCGGCAGATTGTAAGGAGGCTGCCATGGCTCGCGCCGTTGCCAAGGAGCGCGCGCGCCACATGACTAGCCGATGCTAGCCTCTCACATCGTGATAGGAAAACAGATGGAATACGGTACAAGCGAAAAGATCCCCGCCACCCTGATCCCAGGCGATGGAATCGGACCTGAAGTGGTGGATGCCACTGTCCGAGTGCTGGACGCACTTGGTGCCCCCTTTGCCTGGGATGTCCGGCAGGCGGGCATGGCCGGCATCGAGCACGGCGGCGACCCCATGCCGGAAGACACGCTGGACAGCATCCGCCGCACCGGCCTCGCGCTCAAGGGACCCCTGACCACGCCGGTGGGTGGCGGCTTTCGCTCGGTCAATGTGCGCCTGCGCGAGGCATTCAATCTCTATGCCAACGTGCGGCCGGCCCGCACGCTGGTGCCGGGACGCTTCGAGAATATTGACTTGGTGCTAGTGCGCGAGAACGTGGGCGGCTTCTACGTGGCGCACGACTACTACATTCCGGTCGGCGACGACCCACATGCGGTGGCGGTGTCCACCGGCACCAACACGCGCGACGCGTGCCGGCGCATTGCCCGCTTCGCCTTCGAGTATGCCGTCAGGAACGGGCGCAAGAAGATCACGGTGGTACACAAAGCCAATATCCTCAAGGCCCTGACCGGCATCTTCCTCGATGCCGCGCGTGAGGTGGCCAAGGACTACGCCGATCGCGTGATCATGGACGACCGCATCGTTGACGCCTGCGCCATGCAACTGGTGCTGAACCCCTGGCAGTTCGACATGCTGCTCTGTACCAATCTGTTCGGTGACATTCTGTCGGACCAGATCGCCGGTTTGGTGGGCGGGCTGGGCATGGCGCCGGGCGCCAATATCGGCGAGCACGCGGCGATCTTCGAAGCGGTGCACGGCTCGGCGCCCGATATTGCCGGTAAGGGCATCGCCAATCCGATTTCGCTGATGCTCGCCGCTGGCCTGATGCTCGAGCACGTTGGCTGCCAGGAGATGGCTGCACGGCTGCGCCAGGCCATCGAGCAGACGCTCAACCTGGATCAGGTGAAAACCGGCGACCTCAAGGGCACGGCCTCCACGCTGGAGTTTGCCGACGCCGTGGCGAAGCGCATCGCTCTGACCGGCTGAACCGACGTTGGGGGCGGCAGGCGGCGCCTGCTGCCGCGCATGAACCACGACCCTCGCGCGGCGGTCATGGGCAAGCTTTTCGACTACCGCGGCGAGTACAACATATTTCTCGCATTCTGTCGCACGCTGTTGCGAACGCAGCAGAGGGGTAATCGTCCGAATCGTGCATGTATGGCTGTGGGTGCGATATCGGGCGGGCGACTGCTCCGACCCGGCGCTCGGAAGCGCAGCCTTCACGGCTCCTGTTCGGCCGGATGATCGGCTGCGCGGCGGAGATCGACGACCATTTGAACCGAGGCCGCAATCTCGACACTCGCACGCGGCAGTCGGAGGCACGATTTTTGGCGTGAGCGCCGAACACCATACTGATGATCAGACCAAGGGCCGGACTGCTGGGTAGCGCTGCACCGGCCTTCAACCGCAAGGAGACACTTTGTGCAAACCACCTCACAGACTTTACCTCCCGCCGAGGCGCAGCAACCCGCGATCAAGCCGCGCTTCTGGCCTGAAGGCTGGTGGAAGCTGATGGAATTCCGGATCGGTATCATCCCGCTACCGGTCTACGTGATCCTGCTCGCGCTGATCGCGGGCTTCGCAGTCACAGGCAAGGTCCCCGGCGAGATCTCGATGGCGATCGCCGTGCTCGCCTTCTTTGGCTTCACCTGCGCAGAAATCGGCAAACGCCTGCCCATCATTCGCAACATCGGTGCCGCTGCGATTTTCGCGACCTTCATTCCTTCGGCGCTGACTTACTATCACCTGCTGCCCAAGCCGATCCTGACCCTCACGACGGAATTTACTAAATCCACCAACTTCCTGTACCTGTTCATCGCGTCGATCATCGTCGGCAGCATTCTCAGCATGGACCGAAGGGTGCTGATACAGGGCTTCATCAAGATCTTCATTCCACTAGCGGTCGGCTCGATCGCAGCCGGCGTCGTCGGGACGGCGGTGGGAACGGCACTCGGGCTCGGCGCGCACCATACGTTCTTCTACATCGTGGTGCCGATCATGGCGGGCGGTGTCGGCGAAGGGGCGATCCCGCTGTCGATCGGGTACTCGGAGATCCTCCATCTGCCTCAGGGGGAACTGTTCGCGCAAGTGCTGCCGCCCGTGATGCTCGGCAGCCTCACCGCGATTATCCTGTCCGGCGTGCTCGACAAGGTTGGCAAGCGCTTTCCGCACCTCACCGGCGAAGGGCGCCTGCAAGTCGGCGAAGAGGACGAAATGGACCCGGTTCAGGAGGAGATTCGCGGGCATATCGACGTCACACATATTGCAGCCGCGGGGATCACGGCTATTACGTTGTACCTGCTCGGACTGATGTGTCGCAACCTGTTCGGGCTGCCGGCGCCGGTCGCCATGTTGTTCCTCGCGGTGCTAGTCAAGATCACGCGCGCCGTGTCTCCTCCGCTGCAGGAAGGCGCCTTTGTCGTCTACAAGTTCTTTTCGACGGCGGTGACGTATCCGCTGCTGTTCGCTATTGGCGTGGCGATGACACCGTGGGACAAGCTGATCGCCGCGTTCACGATCGCCAACATCGTGACAATCGTCGCGACCGTGGTGACGCTAATGGGCACGGGCTTCGTGGTTGCGCGCATGCTGAAGATGCACCCGATAGATACGGCGATCGTGAATGCATGCCACAGCGGCCAGGGCGGAACCGGCGACGTCGCGATCCTGACGGCGGCCAACCGGATGACGCTGATGCCCTTCGCGCAGATCGCCACGCGCATAGGCGGCGCGATCGTCGTGACGCTTACGCTGATCGTGCTTGCGCACATGGGATGATACGCAGATATCGGCGTACCGAGGGTTGGTCGGCATCCTGGGGCGACTTCCGATAATGCTTGGCAGGCAGGCGCCAATTCGGTGAGGAATTCCCGCGACTACGACAACGGGTCTTTTCCAAATGGCGCCGCTTTCAGGCCAAACTGCACTGACCGATGCCGCGCTGGCCTACCAGGAACGCCGCGAGCCTTTGCCTGACATGGGTTCGCGCGCAACACAAGCGGGTTGCCTGAGCGGTGCCGGAGCGGGTGGTAAACAGTTGGCAGCAAGCGTGGGCATGCGGCCGCTTGCCGTGCAATATTCTCCCTTTTCTGCAGTGACCCCTGCATGCGCTGCGTGTTCCACGCGATCACCAGGTTCGGCAACAGCGTCAGAGAGCCAGAGATCGCGATCATCTCGTCGCGCCGCCGTCCGCGCTCCGGCGCGACCTTACCGGTGTATATCGCACGCTCGAGTTGGTGAACTGATTCGCCCCGGTTCAGTAGCGTATGCAACTCACGACGAAACCCGGTATTGCTGAAGTAATCACACAGGAAAAGTGTGCGCATCAGCTTGCCAAGATGGTCGGCTGCGCGATGAATCGGGTCACCGTGTGCCGCGCTGCCGAAATCGCTCCAAGGCGACAATAGCGCTTAGACGTCCGGATTTGATCGATGCCGCCAGCCGCAGTAAGCCATCCCATCCGTCACGGATTGCCTTGAGCGATATGTCCTGGCAGACAACTGGGGCGACGCCTTCCGGGGCCATCCATCCCCGCGGTAGATACAGCTTGCGCTCCGAGAGGTCGCGCAAGCGGGGGCAGAGATCAAAGCCGAGCATTTTCGATAGCGCCATACCCACGTTCGTATATCCATGGGTATCGACCGAAAGTCGGAGCAGGCCACCATCGTCACGCTTCTCACCCTGACGGATCACGCCTTCAATCGCGGCACCGGCCTGCCGCTCATTGAGCACGATCGGCTGGTTGTACGCGATGCCATGCTGGTCGAGGACTTGTGTGTAGATACCCACGGCGTGCGTGCGGCGTCGTGGGTCGACCCCGAGTGAAGCGCTAAAGCCCTCAGCGAATAGCTGCGTAGTCTGATGTGAATGCGCCCACGCAAGCGAGGCATCCCAGGAAGCCAGCACATGACAGGCAGGAAGCTCAGACAAGGGAGTCGGGCTTTTTTCGCCTACGCTTGGGAACCACACATCAGGAGACCACAATGGCCATTGAACATCCCCGCTATCGGGTAGCTGCTGTCCAGGCGGCGCCAGAGTTTCTTAATCTCGAGGCAACCGTTGACAAGACGATTGCGCTTATCGAAGAGGCCGCCCGAGGCGGCGCAAGTCTCATTGCTTTCCCTGAAACGTGGATACCTGGATACCCGTGGTTTGCCTGGCTTGGTGCGCCGATCTGGGGCATGAAATTCATCCAGCCGTACCATGACAACTCGATGGTCATCGACAGCGTGCAGTTTGAGCGCGTCGCGCAAGCGGCATCGCGTAGCAACATCACCGTTGCGCTTGGCTTCAGCGAGAAAGACGCTGGAAGCCTGTACATTGCCCAGGCCATCCTGAGCCCTGAAGGGAAGACCATTGCCACGCGCCGTAAGCTGAAACCCACTCATGTCGAACGCGCAATCTTCGGCGAAGGCGACGGCAGTGACCTGGCTGTTCACGACACCAACCTCGGCAGGATTGGCGCCCTTTGCTGCTGGGAGCATCTTCAGCCACTTACCAAGTACGCGATGTATGCTCAGAATGAGCAGGTCCATATCGCCGCTTGGCCCAGCTTCTCGCTTTACGTCGACGCGGCTTACGCGCTCGGACCAGAGGTAAACAACGCCGCGAGTCGGTTGTATGCGGTCGAGGGCCAGTGCTTCGTGGTTGCGCCGTGCGCGACGGTTTCGCAAAAGATGATCGACATGCTTTGCGAGACACCCGAGCAGCAAGCGCTCCTCAAGTTGGGGGGTGGTCATGCGCAAATATACGGTCCCGACGGACGATCGCTGGCCGAACCGCTGCCTCCGGACGCGGAGGGGCTGTTGTATGCGGACATTGACTTAGCAGCCATCACTCTCGCGAAAGCAGCTGCTGATCCGGCTGGGCACTACTCTCGCCCTGACGTGACACAACTGCTGCTGGACCGCAATCCAAAGCCTCGTGTCGTGTATGCGAAGCACGGTCAAAGCGCAAACGGCAACTCACCGGGCATGCGAGCCGTCGAGCATACAGAGTTCGAAGAAGGTGAACAGGCCTGAGCGTTCAAACGACGCCTAGGTTCAAGCCGTCTCACAGGGACTGAACGGCCCGGCTGCTAGTCGCGCGAGCGGAACGCAGCCGGGCTTTGGCCGAACCGCCTCCGGAATGCGCGGCTGAAATGTGCGGGATCGTTAAACCCCCAGCTTATTGCGATCTGCTTGATGCTTAACCCGGAACAGGCGACGTCGAGCAGCGTCGCCCGACATGCCTGCAGCCTCTGATCCCAGATCCACTCGGCAAGCGAACACCGTTCCGCCTCGAACACTCGATACAGCGAGCTGACGGACATACCGAGCGCTTCGCTGATCGAGATGATGCTCAAGTCCGGGTCGGATAGATGTTCGTGAACATAGGACTTGATCCGGTTCAAGTGAAACAGCTTCAAGGTCGGTAGCGATCCGACCTGCGAAGCCGGCAAAGTCGCTAGAGCCGTAGCGACGAGATCGAGCACGGAGTCGGAAACAGACGCCTGTGTCTGACCAGCCATCGCCTCCGCATGCTCTGGCAATCCCACCACCAACTCCCCTAGCATGCGCCCTATGCCCTGACTGCCGCGAATGGCGATCGCCGTCAACCGCTCCGCCGATGGTGCTCGCACACGCAGCCTGTCGCGTGGCACCGTCACAACCAGTTGTTCGAAGTCCTCCCGGAACATGAGTTCATAGGGACGCGTGCTGTCATAGATCGCAAAATCGCCAGCTGCAAGTACTGCACGCCGACCATCTTGGCGTACTTCCCCCTCACCTGCCAATTGAAAGCTGACCAAGAACAGTTCCTCCTGAGTCTGCCGGATCAGCCGTGACGTCCGCCGCACATGCTGGCCACTGGTATTCACCACCGCAAGTTCAATATCCGCGAGATCGCTCTGGGCGATGCGACCAGAAAACTGCCGCCCTCCATTGAGCTTAACGGGGTCAAAGTCCAGCTTGACGAAGGCGCGACTGATAGCGTCTCGCCAATAGTCCAACCGCTCGTCAAAAGGTGCGGAATCGGTACTTGTGCGTTTCATCGTCTAACCCATGAACAGGACATCGGTGAGTCCTGGATTGGTACCGCTCGCCGAACAGCATAAGCCCACGCACGCCATTTCCAGTGGGCAATCACGGGACCCGGGCTGGCAAGCTGAATCAACGATGTCGGGAGCGTCGTGCAATACCCGCGATCTTTGGCATCGCAGAATGAAGCCGCCAAATAGGCGTACTTCTTTGCCGAACCTTCCTCTTGGAATACTAAATGAAAATTCGCTTCATCAGCTTGCTGTTTCTATCGATGATGGCGGCAACCTCTGCCAAGGCTACCGTTCTCGCGACCGATCCTGCGGACTATGTGCCTTTGCCGCCGGGCACTAACCTCGGCCTGCTCTATTAGCAGCACAGCGAGAGCACTGCGTTCTACGCCGACGGAAAGCGCACGCCAGCACCCTTCGATGTCCAGTCGGATATCGGCGTCGTCCGCTATATCCACTACGCAAGCTTTCTCGGCTTCACAGTGACGCCGCAGGTCATCATGCCCTTCGGCAGCGTGCGCATGAGCGCCCCGGACAATCTTCATTCGAATGGCATTGGCGATCCGTTTATCGGCTCGGCGATCTGGTTCATCAATGACCCTGATCACCAACGCTACCTCAGCGCCGCCCAGTTCGTCTCTGCTCCGCTTGGGACCTACCACGCCGATCAGGGATCCCTCAATCTCGGCACACACCGCTGGACAGCAGTGACGCATCTGATCTATTCCCAAAACATCACTGGTCCAGTTTTCCTCGACTTGACAGGCGAAGTTGCTCTCTACAGCACTAACAGCGATTTCGCAGGAGCCGACTACAAGCAGCGCCCGACCTTCAGCCTGCAAAGTCACCTCCGCTACGAACTCAACGACAGAACACGGATCGCGATCACCTACCACCACACGGCGGGCGGCCGTACCGAGCTCGACGGCGTCACTCAGAACGCAAGCATGTCGACCGATACATGCTTGCTCACGGTGGCCCACTTCTTGACACCATCACTACAACTGGAAATCCAGGGCGGCCAGGACGTGCACGTGCGCAACGGCCCCAAGAACAAGCTTCGGCTGAATCTGCGTTTAGCAAAAGCGTTTTAGCGATCGAAAGCGCGCTTGGACGACCAAATCCACGCATGAAGGCTTCGCGCATATGGCGGCGATTGCGAAAACCGGTTTCCTTAGCGAGGACATCAAGCGGATGCCGGCCCTGTTCGATCATCAGTCGCGCCGCCTCCAGTCGCAGTCCTTCGATTGCCTTGGCGGGAAACGGCCCCGTTTCAAGCGTGAACACACGCCTGAACTGGCGCGGACTCAGATGAACGGTCTCGGCCTGTTCCTCCACGGTCAACGAACGGCTCAGATTCTGACGCGCATAGTCAGCGCATTCTGGATACGATCAGACTTTGGCGCGAGGTCGAGCATTTCGGAATGCTGGGACTGACCGCCCGCCCGACGCTGAAGCATAACCAGCTTGTGCGCCACCGAACGCACCACTTCCGCACCCAAATCCTTTCCACCATCGCGAGCGCCAAATCAAGACCAGCCGTCATGCCGGCAGACGTCAATATTGAACTGTCGACAATGTAGAGGCGGTCCTCCTCGACGAGGATATCTGGAAGATGCTTCTGCAACTCGCGGCCGTACGCTCAATGCGTCGTGGCGCGGCGCGGCGCCGCGCTGCGCTGCGCCAGCAGACCCGCTTCCGCGAGGACGAAGGCGCCGGTGCAAAAGCCGGCGACACGTCTGGCGCGGTTGCCAGCCTTGCGCAGGAACGCGAGGATTTCGTCGGGCGCTGGCGAATTGATCGGGTCATTGCCCCCACGACCTTCCATGTGTCCACGTCACGTCACCCCTCCCTCGCAATGATCGGGTACCCACCGCGAGGCCAAGCGACGAGCGCACCTCCCTTCACGTCATCAGAATCAGGAAGCGCTAGACAGAATGTATTGACCTGCCGCACCTCAAGCGACGTGGATTAGGCTTGAGATGGGTTAAACCAACAGCCCAGAGGCACAATTGAGGGGGCAGGTCATGGACAAGTTTAGCAAGTGTGTGGGCTGGGATGTCCACCAGGAAACGATCGCCGTTGCGGTGGCGCAGGCAGGCTCCGAAATCCGGGATTTTCTGCTCGCGCAGCGAGGTCCACACGAAAAGCCTTTACAGACGGAATATCGGTCTCGAAAGGAGTTCCAATTTCCACGTTATTCTCCTTTCTCATACGAATCCGGCTCGATCCAACGCTAAGGGACAGCATCCGGACGATTTCAATAAACCGGGGTGGCAAGCCCCAAGTGAATTGGGCTTGAGGGCACCGCGTTATAGTTTGGCGACGAACCGGCGGATGGCCGCCGCAACTGTAGACGGCGCTTCCAGCGGCGACAAGTGGCCGATGCCGGGCAGCACCTCAAGGTGCGCGCCGGCAATTCTCGGCAGCAGTTCGGCACGAAGCGTTTCCACGCGATCCACCTTATCCAACTCGCCGGAGATCACCAGCACGGGCACGTTGATGGCAGCCACATCGGCGGTAATGTCCTCGCGCATCGCCACATTCGGCCATGCGGCCTTGGCTTGCGGCGCGCCGCGCAGACTGTCTTCGATCACCTGCTCACGGCGTTGCGGTGCGAGCGGTGTGGCGGTCAGAACGTTGTCCAGCACCCAGCCGATCGATTCGCGCGACGCATAGGCGCCCACCATGGCCGTGCGTTGCTCATCTGACACCACCATCGGCGACGGCGGCGACGGTGCCACGAGCACCACGCCCTCTAGCCCCGGCGGCCGGCGCGACGCCAGCAGTTGCGCAGTCTTGGCGCCCATCGAATGACCGACGAGCACGTAGCGCGTCAAACCCAGCGCTTCGATCACGCCGTGCGCATCGTCCGCTAGGTCGCCAATCGTGTAGCCCGCTTCCGGGGCGTCCGAATGACCCCAGCCGCGGTGATCGGTCGCCACCGTTCGATAGTTGTCCGACAGCTCGTTTGCGACAAACTGCCAGGTACGTGACGAGCCGCCGTAGTAGTGCAGAAACACCAGCGCCAGGTCGCCGTGTCCCTTCTCGCTAACGCGAATTCGGATGCCGTTCGATTGGATGTCCATTCTCATCTCGCTGCTTGGTCTGTTTGTGGATGCGGTTGCGAACCGTCGCAAATCGCGCCGAAATCAAAGCTACCCCAGGACGGCGCCTCAGTTGCCGGAGAGCCATCCTCTCCGGCAAGACTGCGGTTCAGCTTTCGAAAGGAGCGTGGTCGAGCAGGTCGCAAACGTTCGGAATCTCGAAATCATGCACGTGACGATGTCCGATATCTGCTAGTCCCGTGCCAATTGCCGTGTGGGGCTTCTTCCGTGCAACTTCAGCTAACGCCGCCTGAAACGCGGCTTTGAATCCCAGGCGCGGATAGAGCTGCAGGACATCGTCGATGAGGGACGGTGTAATTTCCTCGATCCAGAGCCCCATGACGTCCACATGGGCACCCATGTGGACAAGAGCGACTTCCGGCTCCTTGCGGTCGGCGATGCCGGCGCTGGCGTGAAGCGCGATCGCGTCCCAGACCAGTTGTGCCCTCGATTCCGCGTAGCCGTTTGCCAGCAGAAAACGGCTGGCGGCATCAGCGCCATCGACTTCAAAGCGTTGATCGGCAGCAAATTCTTCCGTAAGTCCCAGGTCGTGCAGCAACGAGGCAAGGTAGACGGCCTCGCGGTCGTACTTCAACCCTCGCTTCTGACCAAGGAATTCAGACCACCACCACGTCCGGTGTACGTGACCCCGCATCGTTTTGGAATGGACGCGCTCGACGAGCGAGGCGGCTTTACGGGTAAGCTCAGAATCGGGATCGCTAACTCCCCCGATGATGACAGGTGTGCGCACATGTCCTCCGCAAGTATCAAGTTGATCAGGTTCATAGTGTAGGTCGCCCTGGGTTGGCAAAAATGACTGCTTTTGGACGATTTGTGCCAAAATGAGGCTTTTGGTCGGAAGGTGAGGCCTCGATGAGGGAACGGAAGACATCACGTGGCCCGCGTGCAGGGGCGATGCCGAGGCGAGTTGTGATTTTGGGATTGCCACCCGTCGATGCGCTCGACGTCATCGGGCCGGCGGAAGTATTTGCCTTCGCGAATCGGCTTCACGAGGGCAAAACTGCACCCTATGCACTGGAACTGGTTTGTGCAGGCGCCGACATATACATCGAGAGCGAAGCCGGCATTGGACTCAAGGGACACAGGACGCTTGATCAGGAGCGTCGTGCACACAGGCCAATCGACACGTTGATCGTGGCTTCAGGCTTCAGATCATCAGATCGGCTGGATAAGACCACCATGGAGTGGCTCCGAACCCGTGCGCGGACAGTGCGGCGCATATGCTCGATATGCGTCGGAGCGTTTGCATTGGCTGAAGCAGGACTCCTGGATGGTCGCAGGGCAACGACGCATTGGGGTGTGGCGCAAAGCATGGCCGAACGCTATCCCAAGGTGCAGGTCGATCCGACTCCAATATGGGTGAAAGACGGAAACATCTACACCTCCGCTGGAGTATCGGCGGGAATCGACCTTGCGCTTGCCTTGGTCGGCGAAGACATGGGGGACAATGTGGCCTTGGAGATCGCCAAGAATCTTGTCCTATTCTTGCGACGTCCTGGCGGACAGGCGCAATTCAGCGTCGCCCTTCAGTCCCAACGCGCGGTCGGCTCAAGCCTGGATGAACTGTGCCTCTGGATCAGCGAGCACCTGGAAGCGAACCTTACGGTAGAAGTCCTAGCAGATAGGCTCGCAACTAGCGTCCGGACGTTGATACGCACCTTCCAGCGAGAACTGAATACTACGCCAGCAAAGTACGTCGAGGCCGTCCGACTCGAAGCAGTGTGCCGGGCGCTCGAACTAGGTGAACGGTCGACAGGGGAAATCGCACGGCGCTATGGCTACAACAGCTTTGACGTGCTACGTAAGGCGTTCACGCGTCGGTTCGGGGTGACCCCAAAAGATTACGCAGAACGCTTCGCGAAGCGATAGCGCAGCGAGTTAGGTGCTTACGAGCCTTTTGTGACAACGAGATGAGATTTGGGATGGTGTGCTTGTTCTACTGCCCACGCACGACTGCTACGCTTGCTCATGAGGAGTCCCCATTAAATCCGCAGGCATACTCGGCCTTTTCCGGGGTAATCGTACCTTTCATGCAATTTCTGGCGGTTTGATCGAAAAAGACCTTATCGATCAACGATCTGCGGATCTTCCGATTGGGTGAGAACCGTCAAGCCGCAGAGCCTTGCTGCAGGCGGTTCTGCGCACGACTACCGCCAGATTTGACACGAAAGGTACGATTACCCCACCGGCAGGAGACAGGCATACTCGACCAACGGAGCGATGCAGTTGAGTGGCATCAGGACGACTGCCCCGCAACCTGACCCGTCTTACGAGTGAGGACGCGAAACTCGTCCCGATTCAAGCGTGTGAGGCATGTCCCGAACCGCAAGTCCTCGCGATTGAGAACCTCGGTGAGCCAACAGCAATCGATCTCATGGGCATGGCGCAGTTGGAAATGTCGGCGCCGCAGCGGAACCAGCAGCAGGTCGGTGAGTCTTCCATGTTCGGTATCGAGCTTCAGGAAGTACATCAATGCGAGATGGGCGCCAAATGCTTCTTGGCCGCCGATGCCCTCGTAATCGTTCACGAAATCGCCGCAGCCATACAGAATGGCTTTGCCTGCATGTAATTCAATGCCCTTGGCGTGATGCGAAGCGTGACCATGAATTACGTCGACGCCCGCTTTATCGATTAACTGGTGGGCGAAGGCTTGCTGCTCGGGGTCGAGATCGTAACCCCATTCAGCTCCCCAATGAAGCGAGGCTACCACCAGGTCACCGGCCCGCTTGAACTTAGCGATTTGTCTGGCAATACGGTTGACGCTCGCCCTCGAAAAGTCGGACAGCAGATTCACGCCAGCGCGGGCGCTCGTGGCCATCCATTGGTGCGGGGTACCCGCGTGCTCCATTGTGAACGCGAACACCAGGAGCCGTCCTGCGTTCGGCAGGGGCAGGATTGCTGGCCGGGCAGCCTCACGCGCGTCGCGCCCGGCACCAGCAGTCCCGATGCCGGCCGCGCCGAGCGCAGCGAGCGTGTCCTTCAACCCGGCATAGCCCCAGTCGAGCACATGATTGTTGGCCAACACAGCGCAGTCGACCCCGGCGGTGCGAAGGCAAGCCGCATTGGCTGGGTGCATGCGGTGATGGGCGCGCCTGCCTGGCCACGTGTCTTCCGAGGTCGTGATCGTTGTGCCCAGATTGATGATGCGCACATCCGGTCGCCGCAGCGCGAGCTCGTCGAGCGCGTCCCCCCAGATGTATGCGTGATTCACGGGTCTTGAGATCGGTCCCGTCTTCCGCTCAGCCAGCTTGACGTAGTCCAAGGCAGAGCCGATCGATCCCTCGTGCAGCGTAGGTGCGCTCGATGTTGCGAAGAGTTGATCCACTCCGCGCCCAGTCATGACATCGCCACACAGGAAGAGGCTGATCGTGGCCATTGCGGGGTCCCTGTCCGGTCAAACGTTGCCAGCGCGATCATGCTAACGCCAGTCCATGTTACACCTGCGCGCGACCGGTGATAAGGGCCGCGAACCTACCCGCAGCGCTAGGCTTGGCGCGTAGGTCCGGGGGTGGACGGCAAGCTCAGCATATTGAAGGTATATACCGAAGCGCAGCGCGGCTTCGCCCGGCATGCGCCTTGCCCGGTGCGGCTTCGTCTCCTGGGATACCCGGCCTGCTGAACCAGTGTTTCAGCATATCACCCACTGGCATCGCCCGGTAAGGCCCCGCAGCCGTCCCAGCCCTGCCCGTGCGCGTTGCGGTAGCGTACCGCGCCAGGCAGTAGCGGTGGCGGCTCGGTAAGGCAGCCGGCCGCCTGCAGGTCGGCCAGGGTCAGGCCGTGCTGGACCATCTGGATCCGGGCCCAGGTGATCGCTTGCGCGCGCTCGATGTCGATCGACATGATGTAGGTGAATAGATGTGAGAAGGCGCAGGATCCAGCGCCGCGCCGTCGTTCGGAACATGGGACGTCAAGGCTGTTCCGGGGATTGCTGCTGTGGAGATCCGCGTCGGCAGGAGGACAAGGTGGTCTCTCTGCTGAAATTTTAATCAAATCCACAGATCGCGCGGTGGACAAATCCTCGCCCTCGGACGCCCCCTCAGGCTGGCCCCGGCTTGAACTTGGTGCGCGTCGCCGGCGCCCGGCGCCTGGCCGTCCCCAGGCGGCGCGTCGCGGTGGCCTCCGCTTGCGCACGCTCGGCCCGCCGCAGCGCCGCCTCCAGTTCGGCCCGCAGGCTGCCCTGCACCGCCTGCCCATCCGCCAGCGCCCGTTGCGCCTCCACGCACTGCCGGCTGAGCGTGTCGCGCTCGGCCTGCAGCCGCGCGACCACGGCGGCGTCTTGCGCCCTCGCCTGCACCGCTGCCAGCTCAGCGCGCAATTCCGCGAGCGCCTGCTCGGCCTTCTGGCGCAGCGTGCGCTCCCGGTCGATCTCGCGCAGCGCGCGGCGCTCGGTGGCCTCGGCCCGTTCCTGCCACCGCCACCTGCTCGCGGGTGCGCTC
>NZ_JBIUHC010000096.1:0-39341 GCF_044627735.1 Cupriavidus sp. CuC1
CGGAGACTGGTGCATCGACGTGCTGCGCCAGTTGCGGGTGCGCGGTGCTCCCGCAGACCGCGCACGCCTCGCCAGCATGCAAGCCGGCCGCCAGCCGCGCGGCTTGCCCGGCCCGCCAGGCCTGCTCCGTCTCGCGCAAGCGCAGCAGGCTTGCCGCCTGCTGCGTGCCGGCTTGCCGCGCGGCGAGCTGGTCGGCTTCGGCCTGGCGGCGCGCTTGATCGCACTGCGCCAGCGTGGATGCGTATTTGTCGAGCGTGGCCGCCTGCTGCGCCAGGCCGGCCTGCTTGAGCTGGATCGTCTCCAGCCCGCGCGCGCCTTCCTGTGCCTGGGCCAGGCCAGCCTCGCCCTGCCGCAACGTGGCGGTGACTTGCTGCTGCGCCTGCAGCGCCCCGGCATGGGCCGCGCCCGCTTGCGCCTGCTGGCGTGCTGCAGCCTGCAACGCCTGCTGCAGCACGCCGAGCCGCTGCGCCTGCGGCAACATGGCCTCCAGCTCCGCCACCTGTTTTTGCGCCATCTGGCGATCGCCGGCGCGGGCCGCTTCGGCCTCGAGCCCCGCCGCGGCGGTTGCCGAGACAGCGGCGCAATCGGCGGCCCGCGCACTTGCCGCGGCCAGCGCTTGCTGCGCCTGCTGGTGTTCCTGCACGGCCAGCCCCAGGTGCTGCTCGAACGGCTGCACCTGCATGGCCCGGCGCGCGGCCTGCAGCCGCTGGCGCTGCGCCTCGATGTCGGGCCGCTGCGCCATCAGCGCGGCATGGGCCGCTTCGGTATCGCGCTGCTCCCGCAGGCGGGCATCGGTCTGCTCGCCCTGCCGGGTTGCCAGCGTTGCCAGTTCCAGCACGGTGCGCGCAGCCACGTCGCGCAGCTGCAGTTCGGCCAGCCGGGCCTGTAACCCTGCCGCCTGTTCCCGCAAGGCGTCCACCGATTCGAGCTGGTACTGCTGCAGCAGCGCCGTCTGCTCGATGCGCAGGCGCTCGGCTTCCTGGCGGATGCCGGCCGCCTGGCCCTTGAGCAGTTCCTCCACGCGCCGGTACAGCTCGGTGCGGAACAGCCGCTCCAGGATGGCCTGCCGGCTCTTGGAGTCGGCCGTGAGCAATTCCCGAAAGCGCCCCTGTGGCAGCACGATGACCTGGCGGAACTGGCTGCTGTCGAAGCCCAGCAGGTTGCGCACGAAGTCGTCCACCTTGTTGGGCTGGCTCGCCTTGCTGGTCCAGCCCGCGTCACCCATGACGTCAAGCTGGGCCTTGGGCGTTTCCTTGACGGTGCCTTCGCCGCGCAGCTTCGGCCGCTCCTGCGCGGGCGATCGCGTGGCCAGGTAGCGCTGGCCCGCCAGGCTGAACTCGAACGTCACCTCCGTGCGCAGGCCCGGATCGGCGTTGGCGCTGCGCATGTCCTGCGCGCTGCGCTCGCCGCCGGAGGTGTCGCCGTAGAGCGCGAAGCAGATGGCGTCGAGCAAGGTGGTCTTGCCCGCGCCGGTGGGGCCGTGGATCAGGAAGAAGGCCCGGTCCCCGAGCCGGCTGAAGTCGATTTCCTCGCTGGCGGCAAAGGGGCCGAAGGCTTGCAGTTTCAGGCGCAGCGGTCTCATGCAGACTCCCGGTCTGCGCGGGCAATGCCCTCGAGCACCTGGTCGAGCACGCGGCGTTTGTCGTCATCCAGCTCTTCGTCCGCCACCTCCTTGAAGAAATTGGCGAACAGCTCGCCGGTATCGAGCTGGCGCAGGCGCTGGCCGGCCGCGCCGGCCTCGCCCGTGCGCGCCAGCACGGCGCGCTCGATGGCGAGCGCATTGGGATAGGCCTGGCGCAAGCGCGCCATCGGATCGAGCAAGGCGCCGGTATCGGTCAGCACCGCGTGGATGTAGTCGTCGCGCTGCGCATCCGCCGCGCCCTGCGCCAGCAGATCGGCCAGTTGCCCTTCGACGATGCGCAGGTCGCGCCGGGGCGACAGCGCGATCGGCTCGATGCTGACCGCACCATCGGCCGCCAGCTCGATCAGCGAGACAGACTTGGCGTGCGTGACTTCGGACAGCGAGTACTTCAGCAAGGAGCCGGCGTAGTGGATGCGCTGGTTGAAGGTCTGCGGGCGATGCAGATGGCCAAGCGCGACCAGGTCGACGCCGTCGAACACGCTGGCGGCAACGGCGCCGCTGCCGCCCACCGAAAGCGGCCGCTCGGATTCGCTGGCGTCGCCGCCGACCACGAACGCGTGGGCCACCACCACCGAACGCGCATGCGCCGGATGGCTGGCGCGGATCGCGTCCAGGCGCGCCGCGAGCGCCGCCTCGTGCCCGGGCAGTTCCATGCCGAAGGCGTCGCGCACGGCCGCGGGCTCGGCATAGGGCAAGGCATAGATCCGCACTTCGCCATGGGCATCGGACAAGGTCACGCAGGTGGCATCGCGCTCGGTGATGCCGGCCACGTGCAAACCCTGCGCCGTCAGCAGCCGCGCGCCGAAACCGAGCCGCTGGGCGCTGTCGTGATTGCCCGCGATCATCACCACCGGAATCCCCGCATCCACCACGATGCGGGCCAGCACGTCGTCCAGCAGCGCCACCGCCTCGGGCGGCGGCACCGCGCGGTCATAGACGTCGCCGGCGATCAGCACCGCATCCGGCCGGAGCTCGCGCGCCAGCGCGACGAATTGGTCAAGCACCCAGGCCTGGTCTTCAAGCAGGCTGCGCGCATGGAATACGCGCCCGAGATGCCAGTCGGCAGTGTGAAGAAAACGCAATGTGAATCCCTAGGAGTGTGTGAGCGGACCGAAAGCGGCCCACGGCGGCAGGCGCCATCATAACGTTGCCCGCCCGCCGTTCAGCTTCGGTTCAGCCGGCGCTCTCCACAATAGGCGCCGAGCCAGTGCAAAAGCACCGCCTCCGGCACAATGGGCTGGCCAGTTGCCGCCCCCCAGCCGGTATGTTTCAACCAGACCTGAGAGAGAAACGATGAAACGCATCCTGATCGCGGCAGCACTGACGGCTACGGCCGTATTGGCACAAGCGCAGTACGTGGGCCCAACCACGGTTCCGACGACCACCGTCAAGGCGTTGGCGGAGCAAGGCAAGGATGACCAGCAGGCCGTACTGCGCGGGCAGATCATCAGCAGCGTGGGCCATGAGCTTTACCAGTTCGACGACGGCACCGGCCAGATCCGGATCAAGATCAACAAGAAGCTGTGGCCTGCCGGCAAGCCGGTGGATGCCACTACCAAAGTGGAGCTGCTGGGCGAATATGACAAGGCGCTCTTTGGCGACTCCAAGTTCAAGGTCAAGCAGATCCGCGTTCTTTGATGGATGAGACGTAAGACCTGAGCGCAAAAACGACGATGCCCGGGGCGCAAGCACCCGGGCATCGTCACGCTGACGCCTGGATCCGGATTACTCCTGGATATTGGCTTCGCTCACGATCTTGCGATATGACTCGGTTTCCTTGGCGATAAAGCCGCGGAAGGCGGCAGCGTCCTTCGCATCGATGTCGACGCCCGATTCGGACAGCTTGCTCTTCACTTCCGGCGCGTTAATGGCGCGAGCCAGTGCGTCCGTCAGCTTGTCGGTCACGGCCTTGGGCGTGTTGGCCGGCGCGAACAAGCCAAACCACAGGCGCATATCCACATTGGCCAGTGCCTTGTTCTCGGCCAGCGCCGGGATATTGGGCGCGGCATGCGAGCGCGTGGCCGAGGTCACGCCAATAGCCTGCAGCTTGCCCGACTTGATCTGCGGCAACGCCGTCGACAGCACCAGCACGCCCAGCTCGATCTGGTTTGCCATCAGGTCGGCAATGGCCGGCGCGCCGCCTTTGTACGGCACGTGGGTCATATCGACCTTGCTGGCGCCGCGAATCAGCTCACCCGACAGGTGCAGCGGCGTGCCGATGCCCGAGGTGCCGTAGTTCACCGGCTTCTTGCTCTTGGCCAGCGCCAGGAAACCCGCCACGCCCTGGATGCCGGACTGCGCGCCGGACACCAGCACCATGGGCTGCGAGCCCACCATGCGCAGGGGCACCAGGTCCCGCTGGCCGTCGTACTTGATCTTCGGGTTGGTCAGCTTGGCGATCGAGATTTCGCTGTTGGAACCCAGCAGCAGCGTGTAGCCGTCGGCCGGCGCGTTGATGGTCTTGAGCGCGCCGATGGTGCCGCTGGCGCCCGGCGCATTGTCCACCACCACCGAGACGCCCAGGTCCTGGCCAAGGCGCTGGCTCAGCACGCGCGCCACCAGGTCGTTGCTGCCGCCGGCGGCGTAGGGCACGACGATGGTGATGGGCCGGTCCGGATAGCCGGCGGCATGCGCGGGCAGGCTGGCGGCGGCGAGGGTCAGCGTGGCGGTCATGGCGGCGACGGACAGCGCCGTGGCGAGGGACTTCTTCATCGGATTCCTTTTCTGGCGCCTGAAGCGCCCCTTTAGTGTGGCAAGCGTGATGCGGAAGACCGGCGGATTGCCGGCCCCATGATGCGAATCGCAATATACATGCCATCCAAAAAACTAGCCAAGTCTCGTTTACGAGACTGTACAGTGCGTTGACGCTGTTTTTTTGCACCAGAATCAAGCATAAAATGCACATTAATGCACAAAGTGCAGCTAGTTCGGATCGTTCGGCAGTCGTGGGTATCTCGTCTGGAAGCATGGATTGCCTTGAACCTGGAGAAGCCCGGCGGCATGGCATGCCGACACGATGCTTCTCTCGCCATCCGGCCGCAGCCCATGCTAGGATGGGCCTTGTCTTCTTTTTGAGATTCCCCGAGGATGGACGCTCCGCTCGCTGCCGGCACACTCGTTGATTTCGTTGAAATCGGCAATCGCCTGCGTGCCTATCGTCTAGGCGCGGGGATGCGCGCGGAAGCCATCGCGGAGCAGCTCGGCGTGTCGCGCGCTGCGATCTATCGCATGGAAAAGGGCGACATCGTCAAGATCGAGACCCTTGGCCGTCTCGCCCAGTTGCTCGGCACCTCGCTGGCGTCGATGCTGGGGGTCGAGTCCGAGTACTACTACTCGGCCGTGGCGTATATCGAACGCATGCGCCAGCTCGAGCACGGTGCGACGCGCATCCTGGCCCATTTCGAACCGATCTCCTACCTGCTGACGTCGCCCGATTACGCCGGCCACCTGCGCCAGATGCTGGCCGAGAGCCCGCAGCCGGCGCCAGCCGCAACCATCGACGCCCTGCTGGACCTGCTGGAGGAGCGCAAGCAATCGTTCGCGCGCAGCGTGCCGCCCATCACCAGCCTGATCGACCTGCGCTCGCTGGAGCGCTTCGTGCATTTTGGATTGGTGGGACGGCTGGACCTGCCGCCCGCGGTGCGCATGGAGCGCTCGCTGGCGGCCCGGCGCGAGATCGAGCGCGTGATCGACCTGCTGGACGCGCAGCCCATCGGCCTGCAGATCGGCATCGTCGACGGCAGCATGCCCAATGTGACCTTCCAGGTCTTCGAGCGGCCCGGCAAAGCCTACGTGGCCACCAGCCCGTTCCGCTTTGGCGAGTTTCCCAACGTGTCCACCGGCATCGCCACCGTGACCGCGGCGCCCGAGGCGGTACGGCTTTACACGACCATGGTCAATGACCTATGGCAACGCGCCTACAAAGGGCGCGATGGCGCCGCGCTGCTGCGGCGCATGTTGAACAGCGTATGAGCGGGAACGATCCGCCAGGCAACCAATTTCATTTGACCCAACGACCCCGTTTTCACTAACCGATATTGCGCCATGACGCTTGAAACCACCCTTCAGCAATTCCAGGATTCGCTCCCCGGCACCGACGCTTTCGTGACGGTGAAGAAAGCCACGCGCGAGCTGATCGACACCGACCCCGCGCACGCCGCGGCCTACTTCCTGCTGTACGGCTTCGCCCGCTCGTACGTACTGCTGTACGAGGACCAGGCAGTGACCATGGACTTTGCCGAAGCCGCCAAGCAGGAACTGCTCGGCTACATGCAAGGCATTGCGCGCACGCTGCACGGCGAGCCCGCCGCGCTGCTGGCGGAAATGAACCGCATCGTGAGCGCTTACCAGGGCGGCAAGAAGACGTTCTGAAGCGCGGCTCCCCCGTGCCAGGACGGGGGGCCATTCACGCTGGCTCGGCCTCGTTGTCGGCGATCTGGAACTTGCGCATCTTCTCCCACAGCACCTTGCGGCTGATGCCCAGGCTGGCCGCCGTATCCTGGCGCCGCCAGCTATTGGCATCCAGCGCGGCAACAATGCGGCGACGCTCCTCGGTCTCGCCGCGCCAGTCGGCCGTGCGCTCGCTGCTGTCGAACGCACCCGGCCGCAAGCTGCGGAACAAGGGCCGGATCCGCGCCTCGTCCCAATGCCCGGTCTGCTGCACGGTGATGCCGATGCGCTCGGCCAGGTTGCGCAGCTCGCGCACATTGCCCGTGAAGAACGCCGTGCCCACCGCACCCTTGAGCCAGTCAGGCAGCGGCGGCAAAGCGTCCAGGCCGGACGGCCCCAGCAGCTGCTTGAGGAACGACACCAGCAGCGCCACCTTATCGACAGCGCCCCGCTCTTCCAGGCTGGGCAGCCGCAGCTCGATCACCGCCAGACGGAAGTACAGGTCCGCACGGAAGCGCCCCTGCGACACGGCCTCGCGCAGATCCTTGTTGGTCGCCGCGACCAGGCGGAAATCCAGCTTGACCGGCATGGTCGAGCCCAACCGGGTCAGCGCGCTCTCCTCCAGCACGCGCAGCAACTTGACCTGCTGGAACAGCGGCAGGTCGCCGATTTCATCCAGAAACAGCGTGCCGCCGTTGGCCTGCTCGAAGAAGCCGCGATGCGCGAACATCGCGCCGGTGAACGCGCCCTTGGCATGGCCGAAGAACTGCGACTCGAACAAGCCATCGGGAATTGCCCCGCAGTTGACGGCGACGAACGGCCCCTTGCCATAGATGTTGTTACGCTCGTGAAAGCGCTGCGCGATCCGTTCCTTGCCCGCGCCGGTCTCGCCATACAGCATCACGTTGCTGCCGAAATCCGCGAAGGTCTCCACCTGCGACAGGAACTGCTGCATGGCGGGCGACTCCGCCACCAGGTCCGCCACCGCATTCTCGGGCTCGGCCGCCGCCAGCAGCTGCGGCAGCAGCTTGCCAATCTGGTTGCGCAGGTCGGGCCCCGTGAAATCGTCGGCCAGGATATGCGCATACTCCGCCGGAAACCGCCCCGGATCAGTGTCGCGCCCCGGCGCCGCCACCCACACCACGGGCATGCCGTGGGCCGCCTCCCAGTCCAGCGCGGTGAACTTCGCCGCGCCGATCACCGAGACGCTGATGACCGCCACGCACGGCTTGAGGCGCGGCTCCACGGGCAACGCCTCCAGCGCGCCGGCGCGGATCACATCCACACCGAGCGGCGACAGGAAACGCGCCACACGGTCGGCAATGTCGGACTTGCCTTCCCATACATACACTTCAAGGCTCTCGTAGGCCCAGCGATCTGTCTTCATCTGTCTTGCGCCGTAAGGCGATTAGCCTGCTGCATGGCTTAGAACACCAGCTCGGCGTTGTTGCAGTCGATTCCGTGCATCCAGATGTCGGCGTAGCCTAGCTGGATGCCTAGGGCACCTAGCAATGGGCCCAGCAGGCCGTCCAGAGCTGAGAACAATGGAGTAAGCAGACCGGCCAGCGGCAATTGGACATTCAGCAAGTCACGCCAGAGTAGCTTGACGGCGACCGTCAGGTTCAGGTTACCTACAACATCGACCAGGACACCTGTTAGCGCTTGGGGCGTCCCGACTCGGGTCGTTGTGCCTGGCGCCAGGTTGACCGTCGAACTGCTGACGCCGAGCGCACTAGTTCGCGGACTGCCGCTGGCGATGATGCTAACCCCCGTGCCGACAAGATTAATCCCGGTGTCGACTAACGTAACAGGGCCGGACGCGCAGCCACTGCCGGAGGCTGCGGCGAGGCAGGCCTTGACCAGGCCTGTGTTCACCCCCAATGTGGCACGGCAATCCGCCTTTGCGGCCGCACACTGAATGCCCTGCAATGAAGCCGTGGCCGCCGCGACTTCAACGTAGAGTGGCAGATTGATGCCGACCCCCACCAGGCTGGCCACGCCAATATTGGCCCCGACATCGAGTCGCAGTCCCACCGAAGCGGTATGCGCGGTGGTCTGCCAGGTTCCGTTGCTTAGCTGGCGCACCGGGCCCACAGCCATCACAGGCGGCTGCACCACATACAGCTGGGCGCCGATGCTGGTAAGGCCGGCCACATCAATGGAAGGCAACTTGACCTGGATCGCCGAATTGCCGTTCGCAACCTGCGCCCCGAGCATCAGCAGTTGCGCCACGTTCAGCGCCACGTCGGCCGCTGACGACGCCGCCGGCGCCAGCACGCCCAGATTCAGCAACTGGCCCAGCCCCACGTTAGCCTTGACCCCGCTCAACCCAAGTTGCGTGGGCGGGCTGCCCAGCGCCGTGGACAGCAGCGAGTCCTTGCCTGCCGCGCCCAACACGAGCGCATAGAACTGCTGGATCGACAGCGATGTCTTCAGCAAGTCGTCAATGGTGCCGACACCGAGCTTCAGGCGCAGCTGGTCGAGCGTGACGCTGGTGTTGAGCAAGCCTTGCCAGTCCAAAACGGACAACTGCACCGTGGTCCCTAGCAGATTGCCGAGCACACTACTACCGGTGTTGGCGTCCAGGAGGCCGCTACCCAGCGAAAACGAAGCCACCGGCGGGCTCGCATTGGCAATCGCCTCCGCGCGCAGCTGGCGCGAGGCGCTGCCGGGAATCACGAACAGGATCGGCACGGTCTGCGTCACAACCACCTGCACCGCGTTTGCCGATAGCTTGGTGGTGTCGTACCCCGCGTTGAAATGCCGCGCGGTGTCACCACCCGTGCTATAGGCCGGATCCCACACGCCCAGGCAGACACGCATGCCATCGGCATCGCTGCTGCCTGCGGCGCTGCAATTGGCGGTGGCCGTACCGGCGTAGTCATTCTGCGCGCCTGCCGATTGCGTGGCGCTCAGCACGTTGGCCGACACCGTGCCCGCAGCCGCTGCCTGCTTGAGCTGCTGCGCGCCGGCCAGCGCGGCCATGTCGGCGATCTTCTGCAGCTGCCGCTGCCGATAGAACACATGGCCGACATCGATCGACACCAGCGCACCGATCGCAATCGTCACCAGCAGCAAGGCGCCAAGCACGCCGATGGCGCCGCGCTGCCCGCGTCGGCGCTTGGCGACGAGATGCGAGCAACTGTGAGTCATCGGCCTGCCACTCCCTGCCCTGCCGCGCCGCCCGAGCCATTGCGCGGTGCCGCCTGGCCCGTGTAGAACTCCGGGATCGGATAGGTGAACGTCGCCATATAGCGCTGGTAGGACAGGGCTGCCTGCTCCCCATGCAGTACCTGCAGTTCGCCAGCCTGAGTACCACTGCGCTGGATCTCGAGGATGTTCCGGGTATGCGTGCCAATCTCTTGCCGGGCTGGCTGCACCGAGGGTGTCGCAGGTGCGTCCGTCTGGGCCCCGGCGGGGATGGTGCCCAACCCGAGTGCGGCAATCGCGAGCGCCAGTCCGCTGCGGCGGGCGAGGCCAAGCAGGCTACTCGTTCCGGTCCGGTTCATGGAAATCTCCTGGGTTGGTGCCGTCGGATCGGGCAACTGGTATTGGGTATTGCGAGGCGGTGCCATCAAGCGATCTCTCATGGCGTGGCCTGGATGATGTCGGTCAGGCGCTGATGGCTCGGGCCTGGTGCCCCGGCGGCGGCAAGCCGGGCCGACTGCGGTGCTGTGCGCTGCGCGGCGACGCGCGCGCGTTGCGTGCTGGCACGCCGGACCCGCTCCGCCTCCTGGGACACCGCCTTGCGCGTTGCCTCGGGCAGGCCGGCCCGCTGCATCAGCGACGCCGCCTGGTCACGCTTGCCGCTGGCAGCCAGCCAGACCGCCGCGTTGCTTACCACGCGCGGATTCTTGCCATCGAGCTGCAAGGCCTGCATCACGGGCACGCGCGCTTCGGGCAACGCGCCAGTGCGCATCAGTGCGTAACCCAGGTCATTGGCCACCTGGGCGTTGGTGGGATCGGCTACGGCTGCCAGCTGGAACTGCGTCGCGGCAGCAGCAAAATCGTTCTTGCGACCAGCAATCAGGCCCAGCCCGTGGTAGGCGCGCGCCTGCACCGACGTGCCGGCCAGGCTGCGATAAGCCTGCTCGGCAGCCGCATCCTGGCTGGTCTCCCGCAACGCGTCCGCGCGCATCAACGTCATCGCCGGCGAAGCGCCGAAGCGTTTCTCGTAGACGTCGATATGGGCGAGCGACGCGAAGTACAAGCCCTCTTCCTGCATCTTGCCGATCAGGCCGAGGTAGACCGATTTGTCGTCATAGCCAGCCCGGTCTTGCTTGTCGCGCAGCTTCGACAGTTCCACCTGGGCATCGGCCTGCTCGCTCATGCGGGTGGCCAAGCTGGTGCCGCAGCCGGCTAGCGCTGTCAGGGCCAGCGCCGACGCCAGCACCGCAGGCAAGGGCACGGTCGGCAGCCGGCCAACAGTGGCAAGGCAGCTGGCAAGCCATTCCCGTCGAAGTGTCGCCACGGCGCCGGAGCGCCTGTTCGGTCCTGTCATTTCGTCCCCCCCGACATATTCGCCAGCATACGCATTACGCCCAAGAATCCCGGCCCGGCCGTAATGATCAGCAACACGGGCAGCATGGTCACCACCATCACGGCCGTCATCTTCACGGTCAGCTTGCCCACTTGCTCCTTCATGCGCGCCTTGCGCGATTCCTGCAGGCGCAAACCGAATTGCTTTAGCGGCTCCTGGACGGCTCCGCCAAATCGATCCACCTGGCTGAGCATCGTAATCAGACTCTTCAGGTCCTCGCTGTCGAACAACTTCCCGATGCGCAGCAGGGTCTGCTCGCGCGAGCGGCCTGACGCAAACTGCTGGTTGGCGCGCATCAGCTCAGGACCGAGCACGCGCAGCATGCTGCCGAACTCCGCCACGATTACCTGCAGGCTCTGGTCAATCGACAATCCAACGCCCTGCAAAAGACGTAGCATGTCGACCAGCACAGGCAGCTCATCCTCCAGGCGACGCACGCGATGGCTTGCCCGACGACGCAAGGCCCATTTCGGCGCGAGGAAAAAGACTGCGAATGCAGTAAATGCCCAGAACATCGCGCCGACCAGCGAGGTTGGCAGGCGCCAAGCGAAGGTCCCAACGGCAAGAATTGCCGGCACAGACAAGCGCAAGCCACCGAAGATTGCGCGTGCCCTGTCGCCATAAAATCCGCATTGTTCAAGCAGTCGGTCTTCTTCGGTCGTGACGACTGCCTTGCCGAGCGGCGAATCCAGCCAGCGTTGATCGAACCGCTTGCTGAGTTGCCCGCTGAGCCGGGCGCCGATGCGGGCGCCGGTGCTTTGAGTCGTGGCGGTGTTGTTCGCGGGGAGCGCCCCAGCCGCAGCAGTAGCCGCAGGTGCCGCTGCGGCAGTTGCCGCCTGCCGCGAAAGCGCGGCATCGATTGTCTTCTCCGCGCGGTAGCGCTGGCGCCATTGCCCCACGAGCGGCAAGGCCAGGACTGCGAGGCCGATGGCCGCAGCGCATAGGCTCAGCGAGATCAGGGCAGTGCTATCCATGGTCTCTTGTTCCTATACCGACTTGGCCAGGCGATAGAGCATGGCGGCGCCCATCAGCTCAAGCATCACGGCAACCAGCAGTAGTGTCTTGCCGGTTGGGTCGCGCCACATCATCATGATGTAGGCAGCATTCATGATAAACATCATCCCGCCCACCACGAGGGGCAACAATCCCAGAATCCAAGCCGATAGACGCGTTTCCGACGAGAGCGCGCGGAGCTCCTGCTGCGCCTGTTCCCGATCGCGCATGAAGGCGGCGGTGCGCTCCATGACAATGTCGGCACGGCCGCCGTAGCGCACCGCCAGGCGCAACACGGACGACAGCAGCATCAGTTCGTCCACCCGGTAAATACGGGCCACCTGCAGCACGGCCTGGTCCAGCTCTTTCCCCGCGCGCTGCAAATGGATGGCTTGCACCAGGCACTGGCGCAGCGGCGCCTCGGTATTGCCGATCGCAGTCTGGAACGCTGCGGGCACGCTGCTGCCGATACTCATCATTCGCACCACGGCATCGAGAAATGAAGGCAATTGCTGGCGAAGCTTGGCGCCAAGACGGCGCGCGCGGTGCCACAGGAGGAAGTAGAGAACCACGAGTCCCATGACCAGTCCTGCCACCGCGGCGAGCCCGCCGCCCACGGTTGCTGCCGCGAGAACCATCGCGGCGAGCAAGGCGCCCCACAGCGCATAGGTATGCCGCGTCGGCGCCAGGTCCGCGCGGCGCAGGAAATCCGCCCACTTGCGCCGCAAGTCGTGCTGCTTCTTGCCGGCTTGCGGCTCCGGCGTGGTCGCATAGCGCGCCTTGACCTGCTCGGTCTGCGCTTGCAAAAACGCACGCGCGCTTTCCTCCTGGGCGCGCGCCTTGGCGCTCGCCAGCAGTAGCAGGCCCAGTCCCAGCAAAACGAGAGCGGCCGCCGCAACGACCAGCGCGGCGCTAGACATCGAAGCGGTCGTCCAGGCCGAAGTTGGTCGGGCGCATGCGCGCCAGCTTGGGCGAATGCGGCAAGATGCCAAGCGAGAGCCAGCGGTCTACCTCGTTGCCGTCCGGGCCGACGAACGGTTCGTGGCGGAACAGTTCCTGGGTCGAGATGATGTTGTCGCCAAGGCCGGTGACTTCCGTGATCGAGAGGATGCGCCGCTTGCCGTTGGAGAGCCGGCCGATCTGCACGATAAAGTCGATGGCATTGGCAATCTGCCGGCGCAGGCTGGCCTCGCTGCCCTGGAAGCCGGCAAAGCCGGCCAGCATCTCTAGCCGGTACAGGCACTCGCGCGGGCTGCTCGAGTGGATGGTGCCCATGGAGCCGTCGTGGCCCGTGCTCATGGCCTGCAGCATTTCCAGCACCTCGCCGCCGCGCACCTCGCCCACGATGATGCGGTCCGGCCGCATCCGCAGGCTGTTGCGCAGCAAATCGCGGATCGACACCACGCCCGTGCCTTCGAAGCCGCCTGGGCGGCTCTCCAGCCGCACCACGTGCGGATGGTTGAGCGCGAGCTCGGCCGTATCCTCGATGGTGATCACGCGCTCGCCGTCGGGCACATAGGTGGCCAGCGCATTGAGCAGCGACGTCTTGCCCGAGCTGGTGCCGCCGCTGACGAGGATATTGCAGCGCGCCTTGACGGCAGCCTCGAGCAGTTCGTTGACCTCGGGGCTCATGGTGCCAAGGCCTTGCAGGTCTGCGGGCGTCAGCGGGTCCTTGCGGAACTTGCGGATCGACACCACCGGGCCGGCCAGCGCCAGCGGCGGAATCACCACGTTGATGCGGCCGCCATCCGGCAAGCGCGCATCGACCATGGGATTGGATTCGTCCAGCCGCCGCCCGATCGGCGCCAGGATGCGGCGCACGATGCGCAGCAGGTGCCCGCTATCGGCAAAGCGCACGGGAATGCGCTCCAGCACGCCGTGCCGGGATACGTAGACGTCCAGGTGCCCGTTGACCAGGATGTCTTCCACCGCCGGGTCATTGAGCAGGTCCTCGATCGGGCCGAAGCCCGCCAGCTCCTTGGTCAGTGCCTCGGCGATCTGGTGCAGCTCGGCCTCGTTGATGGGGATGCGGCGCAGCCGCGTGAAGCTCTCCAGCTCCAGGTCGACAAAGCGGTTGATCGCGGTGCGCGACCAGCGGCCGAACTCCGCGCCCAGCTCCTCGATGCGGGTGAGCAGGTGCTCATGGGCCGCTTCCTTGATGTTCTGGAATTCCTGCGAAGCAGGAAAAGGCGCGGCGGAGTTGTCGGAGAATTCGATGGCTTGCGACATGTCAGTTCCCAGCCCGCTCAGTGCGTATCACGCGCATGGCGCGTAGCGCTTCGGGCAGTTTTTCTTTTACCCGGCTTAGCAAGCCAGCTTCGCTTGCAGTGCCGGCACGGTATCCCAGCCGATCCACCAACTGGCCAACGGCACGGACATAGGGATCGGCGGGGCTGTCGTCGGCCAGCACCACGCCACGGTTGAGCGCCAGCACCAGCGGCTCGCGCCGGTCGGGCAAGGTGCCGACCGATGGCGCCTCCAGGCGCTGCGCAATCTGCTGGGCATCCACGCCCAGGCGCGCCTCGAAGCGCGAGACCAGCAAGTGCAGGTCCTCGCGCTCCACCTCGCGCTTCTTCAACTCCTGGAGCAATTCCGCCGCCGAGACGATGGCGCCCACGCTCTGGTCCACCACCATCACCACCATATCGGCGGCCTTGACCAGGTGCGCCATGAAATCGACATTGCTGAAGCCGCCCAGGTCCACCACCTGCAGGTCAAAGAATGCGCGCAGGCGATTGAGCAGCCCAAGCGCCTCCATGAACGAGATGTCACGCATCTCCGCCAGGGTAGCCGGGAGCGGCAACACGGCCACGCCATTGCCATGGCGCGCCAGCGCGGTCTGCACGAAGACCTGGTCGAAGCGCCGCAGGTTGCGCACGCCTTCGACAAAGTGAAAGCCGGGGCTGATGTTCATGTACAGCGAGCCGTCGCGCGACGGCAGCCCCAGGTCCATCAACAGCACTTCGTCATGGCTGCGCTTGTGCACCGCTGCCGCGAGGTTGGTAGCCAGCGTTGTCGCGCCCACGCCCACGCGAGCGCCAAGCACCGCCACGACCTTGCCCCGGCGTGCCGGCTCCGCCTGGCCGCGCGCCGCCATCAGCCTGCGCACGATCTCGATCGCGCCGGCCGGCGGCGCGGTCATGTCGATGAAGTCCTTGGCGCCGGCCCGCAGCGCGGCCAGCATGATGTCCGGCTCACCCGCATTACCCACCGCTACCAGCGCAAGACCCGGGTACAGCTTGGTGAGCTGCTCCGCGAGCCGGCTCGATGCCAGCGCCTGCTCCCGCGAAAAGTGCAGGAAGACCATGCCGGGATTGACCGTGCCCACCTGCTCGAGGAAAGCATCCGGCGGCCCGGCCTCGACCACCAGCCGGCCCAGGTTCCCGAGCGCGTCGGCCAGCCACTGGCGAGGTTCCAGCTGTGCGGTGTTGAACAGGAAGAAGTCCATCTGGCCCTGCCTTGCGCCGTCGTCCTGCTTGCCCGGTGTCATTTCGAAAACCCTGGCAGCGTCGGATCGACGTATTCGCCAAGCACGTACCGGCCCCACACATTGGGATTGCCGCTGGTGCGTCCATCCTCGCTGACCGCGGCCACGGCCGCGGCGCCCTTGGCGAGCGGGCGCACTAGGCGCGGCGTGACCACGATCATCAGTTCGCGGTCTTCCTGGTTGAAGTTCAGGTTGCGAAAAAAAGTGCCGATGATCGGCAGGTCGCCAAGGAAGGGCACCTTGCTGACATTGCTGATCGTGTTGCGGCTGACCAGCCCGCCAATCACGAAGCTCTCGCCATCGCCGAGTTCCACCGTGGTATCGGCGCGGCGGGTGACGATCGCTGGCACCATGGCACCGTTGATCGAGATCCCGCGCGACGGATCAAGATCACTGGCTTCCGGCGCAACCTTCAGTGCGATGCGGTCCTTGGAAAGCACAGTCGGTGTCACCGTCAAGCCAATGCCGAAGGGCTTGAACTGGATGGTGGTCGTGCCGAGCGCCTGCGGCACCGGGATGGGGATCTCGCCGCCGGCGAGGAAGCTTGCGCTCTGCCCGGACAGCGCCACCAGGCTAGGCTCGGCCAGCACCCGTGCCATGCCGTTGCTCTCCAACAGGCTCAGGTTGGCGAAGATCCCGCGCGAGAACGATGCCGCGACAAGATTAAAGGCGCTGCTCATCGGCGAGCTGATATCGGCGCTGAATGAGCCCGGCGTGGAGTCCGTTCGAGGTGTGAAAGTGAACTTGTTCAGCGACGACGGGGAGAACGTGCCGAAGGCGAAGCCGCCGTTGTTCCGGTAGAAATTGAACCCCACTTCCTTAAGCACGGTCTTGCTGAGCTCGACCACCTTGACGTCGACCTGCACCGTGCTGCTGACCGGAATTGTGGAGCGGTCGATCACCACGCCGCCCTTGCCTTCGGCCGCGGCGGTGGCTGAGCGCGCTACCAGTTGCGCGCGAAGCGATGCCTGCGCATCGCGCGCCTGCCCGCTGATCAACGCTCCCCCGCCCGATACAGCCACGTCAGGGTCGCCAGGCTCGCCTCGCGTTGCATCCACCTGCACCCGGTAGGTTTGTGCACCTTCACCGCGCGCCCAAACCATCAGCTCGGTAGCGCCGGGCTTCCTGGCCACCACCAGCACGCCGTCGGCACCCGAGCGGCTCTTGAGCAGCAACGCATCCGCCACGGCTGGATTGCCGATGGCCACGCGCTCAAGTGGCTTAGTCAAACGTAGTTCATGCTGGCTACCCACCACCAGCTTCAAATCACGCACGCCGCCGTCGGCCTGCTGAGCCCACGCCGCGCAGGCGGTGCAGCAGACGGCCAGGATGGTGGCGGCCCCGGCAACAATGGATTTCATCAATCGACTATCCAGAAGTAACACTGAAAACATGGATCCGAAAGCAATCCGGCGGGCCTGCACGGGGCATGCATCCACCACGACGGCGTGCTCCTGCTTCATTCGATCTCGCGCTTGCCGCCGCGGATCATCTCAACACTGTTTTGCGCGACGCTGCTAGTGCTCGCGCCATGGGGGCGCTGCGCTACGGCTGCGGGTGCGGGGACAGGCGATGGTGCCGCCTTGACGGGGACGGCCTCACGCCGGGCACCGCCCGCGATGCCGGCCAGTGCAACGCCTGCCATTGCGCGATCGGATGGCGCCAGCGCTGCGACCGGCGTGGAGGCCCCGCCTTTCGCCTGTGCCTGTGCCTTTGCCTGCAATACCGGCGCTGGATCTTCAAAGAGGCCTTGGGTGGGAACGTCGGGATCCTGAGGATTGCGCAACGCCAACAGCAAGCGCCCGGTCTGCTGCACAATCGCCAGCTTGCCAACATCCGCCACGGGCACCGCCAGCACGGCGGTCTTGGCGCCTTCACGGCGAACCATCATTTGCTCGGGTGTGGGCTTGGCCGCCTCGTTGACAGTGCCGGCGCCGTAGGCCAGCACCCGCAGGCGCGCCAGCAGCATGCGCGCCTGGCTACCCTCGATCTCCTGGCCGTCCCGGCGGAACACCGCGAACACATCGACGAAGTCACCTGGCTGCACCTGGTTGCCGACACCGATCACCTCATCGACGGCAACCGCTACCGCGCGCTCGCCATCCCGTACCTGCGTGGCCAATCCCGCCAGCAGGTGACTCTCCAGCACCGGCACGTTGGCCCCGATGGCAACCACCGGCACCTGCCCGGCGACACGGGCTACCTCGGCATAGGCCCCGGCCGGATTGATCGGCAACTGTTCGACCTTGAGCGCGTCTGCCGGCACCGGCTTTCCTGCCTCGACAGCTTTGACCGTGATCACCACCGGATGCAATTCCACTGCCCCGGTCACCGGCACCGCCGGCGCCGCAGGCGTGCGGGCCACGCGCCACGCTAGCAATGCCAGCACGGCGGCAAGAACGAGCAGCGCGATGGCGAGCACGCGAATCTGTTTGCTGGTCATGCGATGTCTCTGGTTCGGGTGAATGAAAGCTGGCTTAGACGCATGTCAACAAACGGCGAGAGCGGCGCGCCCAGCAGGTGCACCGTCATGTGTCAGGCGCCAGTTGCACCGTTGCGCTGCCTGTGAGCGTGGCGGGCAGAGGCACGCCGGGCACGACGGGCAGGATAGAACTCGAACTGAGGCTTAGGGTGACCTTGACGCAGGCCGAGCCGCTCGGATTCGCGCAGCTGATCACCTGCGCCACATTGGCCGCTGAAATCAGGCTGCTGATTGACGTCGGCAATGAGGCCAGCGCCGTGCTGGAGGCTGCGCTCACTCGCAGCGCCTGCGTAGCGGCTGCGTTATTGGCGGCGGCGCCGCTCGGATAACGCAGGGCGGCACGCGCTCCCTCTTCCGCAGCCAGCGTAAGCGCCTGCTGCACGGCTAGAACGATGCCGAAATAGACGATGCCGATCACAACTGTCAGCAAGATCGGCAGCACGATGGCGAACTCAAGCGCGGCCGCTCCGGACGAGCGCATCCGCACGGCGTGGTTTCCCCGCAATGACATACTTCACCCGGTTATCTTTTACAATTCTGCGCCGAACCGGTGGCGCGGACCCCAAGGGCAATAGCGGGTAGCCATCCACCTGCGTGGCAGCTACTTCCCCGAAACCATCCACACGATCAGGCCCATAGCCAGGTAAGCGGCATATGGGATTCCGCGCTTCCCGGCCACCTGCTTCGCCACAACCGTCGCTGTCACGCCAGCTCGCCGCTGCGACAGGCCATCTACGCGGTTCCGCCAGGTAGCCCAGACCGTGCCAGCTTCCGCACGCACCAACAATGCATGTGCAAAAGCGAGCAGGCTACCGACGATCCACACCGTCACCAGACCCAATGGGCCGGTGAACAAACCCGTTACCGCGAAGAACTTGACGTCACCCGCACCCATGCGCCCGAGCGCGTAGACCGGCAACATGACCAGCAAGCCAATCGCAAAGCCGAGCATGCGCGAAGCCAATGCTGGCTCAGGCATATGCCCGAACAGCAGCACCAGGCAGACAGCCACCAGGGTGGCTGCCAGCACGGCATTGGGTACTTTCCGGTAAGCCAGGTCGGTCCAGATGGTTACCGCACAGTAGAGCGCGGCAATGGCCTCCACTGTGTCAGGTGGCGGCGGCAGGCAGGAGCGAGAGGAGCTTTGTCCCTAGGTTGGTAAAGCCAGTCGAAAGGTTGTTACCGAGCGCGGTGGCGCCGACGATCATGCCCATTGCGATCAACCCCGCAATCAACCCATACTCGATTGCAGTTGCCCCTTGTTCGTCCCGAAGAAAGCGTGCCAAAGCGTATTTCATGATTTCACTCCGTTTTTAATTTATGTCATCACCCAGCGTCCGCTTACCCCTCCGATGCCGCCTCGCTCTTGTGGCCAGGCTAGTACCGAGCAGTAACGCTGGTGCACAATTTATAGATCAAAGCCATGTATCAACCATACCCCCCCTTGGAGTTATAGTTGTCTCAGCATAACGGCTGACATCCGTTTGAAAACAGTGTCTTCTTAAAGAGCAAAACTTCTACTCGCGTCAAATACCACACCCGTTCGGGTGAGCCATGTGGCGCGGTGTGATGTAAAAGGATGCGCAGCCACGGGGTAAGGACGACTGCGCACCGTAAAGACGTATTTAGATCAAACTCAGTGAGCCAGGCCACCGAGCAGATTGGTCAGCCCAGGCGCGTTCGACGTCGTCGACGTCGTCGATGTCGCGCCCGCCGCGGCGTTGCGCGCGCCGCTCAGCACGCCCGTCACAGGCGCCAGCAAACTGGTCAGGGGCCCCAGCGCGCCGGCAGTGCCAGTGCCAGCGCCCGTGGAAGCGCCGCCCGTCACGCCTGCAAGCAAGCCCGTCACAGGCGCCAACGCGCCTGCTGCGCCAGCGCTTGTGCCTGAGCTGGAGCCGCCCCCGATACCGGCCAGGGGCAGGTTGCTGAGCAGCCCGCCGAGCGGGTTGCCGCCGGTGCCGTTGCCGTGCACCAGCATGCCGGCCCCGGCGACGGTCTTGCCGGCTTCGGTCACGACGCCGCCCAGGCTGGAGACCACGGGGGCTTGGGTATTGGTCAGCAGGCTGCCGCCGCTGGCCACCGAGTTGCCCAGCGTGGCCAGCAGGTTGTCCAGCGGCGCGCCAAGGCCGGTGGCCGCGCCAATCGTTTGCGTAACCGTAGTGACCTGCGTGGTCAACGGCACGATCACCTTGCTCACGCTGCCGCTGACTTGCGCCACGGGGCCGGTCGAAAGCGCCTCGCCCAGCTTGCCGCCGGCCATCGTCACCGCGCCGCCAACCTGGTTGACCAGGCCACCCACGGGCGTGGTCACTGCGCCTAGCGGAGCCAGCTGGCCGGTGCCGAGGCTGCTCACGAGATCGCCTGCGCTCGATACCGTGACACCGGCTTTCTGCACCACGTTGCCGGTGCTGGACACGGTGATGCCAAGCGGATCGGTGACTGCACCCATCTTGCCAAGTCCGTCGCCCACACCTGCGCCCAGCGCGCCCGCCGTGTCACCCGCGTTTGCCACTACGCCGCCGAGCGCGTTACGCGTAGCGTCCGGAAGCAGCGGCACTTGCGCCGCCTGGATCTGCTTGCCGATATCGCTCACTGCGTTGCCCGTCGCCACCACCGTATTGCCAGCGCCTTCAGTGACCTTGGCCGTGGGCGTGGTGTCGGGGGTTGCAGCCGGCGTTGGCGGGTTCGGGGGCGTGGTGGGCGTGATGGCGGCGGGGCTCACGCCACTGCCGGATCCGTTGGAGGAGCAACCTGCCAGCAGCAACAGTGCCGCGGCACAGGCGAGGGTCATGGATGACATCGGGGCGAAATGCGCTTTCATGGGATCTCCTGGTCTTCCTCGCGGAAGGTTCTCCTTTGGAACTGCTATCGAATTGGCTCTTGGACGATGCATGCGACCTGTTAAGCGCGGAACGCAATACGACTAGGGCGTTTGCTCCGCGCCACGCTGTGCGCCGCGCTTGTCGGGAGTCAATACCGCAAGCTGCGTGCCACCCGCATGGCACGCAGCAGGCAAGGCAGTCGATCGACGCTGGCGCCGCCGCGCAAACCCTTGTTTGACGCGGCATGGCGAACATGGCACAGGCACGCGTCCCGTTGCACAACAAGACGGCCCCATGCCGTGCAGCGTGTTACGTGCTACGTAACGTGTTCCCCCTTCGATGTGCCCGACGCGCCAGCGCGCACGCGCCGTCTGCCCACACGTTGCTGACAGGGTTGGCATGCGGCCGCGGCGCGTTGAACAAGCCCGTGTTGTTCCGTGTGAGCGCCACGGCGTTACGTAACGCGTAACACCGAAACACCGCGCAGCGCGCTCATGTCTGGTCCTTTCCCGGCTATGTCTCATCCTCTTCAAACCCATGCGCGGCAAGGCTTGGCGCATTTCTATCCGGTGTTCTGGCGCGGACCGGCGGCGTGCCGGCACGCACTGGCACACCCTTTGCGCAATGCAGTGACACCACGGCATGCGCCATGCGCACCGTGATGTCACGACGGGAAGAAAAAAAATGGAAAAGGTCATGCGTACTCAACAAATCCTCATCACGGCACTGCTCGGCTCGCTGTTGGCACTCGGCGGTTGCGCAAGCGGTGGCGGCACAACGTCCATGGATACCGGCAGCGGTGCGGGCAGCAGCAATGGCGGCGGTACCAGCGTTGGCACCGCCGCCGCCGGCACCAACGCCGGCACGGGCGGTGGCAGCAATGGTGGCAATTCCGGCGGCGACAATGGCGGAAACAACGGCGGAAACAATGGTGGCAATAACGGCGGCAACAACGGTGGTGGCAGCACGGCTGCGCTGACGCCGACCAGCCAGATCGTCAATCAAGCGGGTGGCCTGGTGACCTCGGCCGGCAACGTAGTGAGCGACCTCGGCACGCAAATCAAGAACACCAACCTGCCGATCCTCTCGACCCAATCCAAAGATGGCCTGGGCGGCGTGGTCGGCTCGCTTGGCGCCGCGGTCAGCACCCTGGGCAACGGGGTGCAGAACGGCCTGGGCAACACCCCCAATGCCACCAACCCGCTCGGCACCACGGTGGCAAGCACCGGCGGCGTAGTCAGCCGGGTTGGCAATGCCGTGACCAACGCAGGCGCGCTCGTCAGCGGCCTGGGCAGCGGTCCGCTGTCGCCGCTGGCAGCAGTCACCACGCCGGTGGGTTCACTGGTTTCGCAAGTCGGCACCGCGGTCAATGGCGCGGGCGCACCGCTCGGCGCGGCCCTCTCGACCGGCCCCGTGGAGCAGTTGACCGGTGGCGTCAGCAAGCTCATCGTGCCCCTCACCGCGCAACTCACCAGCACCACGCAGACGCTGGGCGCGGCGACCGGCATGGGGGCGCCGGCCAACAACCTGCTGGCGACGCTTGGCGGCGGCCTGGCCACGGCGGGCAACACCATCAGGCAAACCAACACGCCGGTGGTGTCGGGCGTGGGCGGCATCGTCGCCGGCGCGGGCGGCACGGTCGCCGCGCTGGGCGGCGTGGCCTACAACCCGAGCGGCACTGGCACCGGCAACCCGCTGGCACCGGTCACGAGCCTGCTGGGCGGACTTACGGGTGGCCTGACGGGTGGCAGCGCAAGCGGCCCGCTGGCTCCGGTGACCAGCCTCGTTGGCGGACTGACTGGCGGGCTGCCCGGCGGCCTCGGCGGCGGCAGCGCGAGCGGCCCGCTCGCACCCGTCACCGGACTGGTCAGCGGCGTGGTGAGCACGGTCGCAGGCGTGGCCGGCGGCGCAACCGGCGGTGCCACGGGTGGCGGCGCAAGCAATGCGCTCGCACCGGTTACCGGCCTCGTCGCGGGCATCACCGGGGGCAATGGCGCCAGCAACGGCAGCGGCTCGGGCAACAACGCGCTGGCGCCGCTTACCGGCCTCGTGGGTGGCCTGCTGGGCGGCCTCGGCACCAAGCGCTGAGCATTAAAAGAGAGAACGCGATCGGCCACGCAATACCGCCAAGGGTAGCGGCACCCCTGGCGTGATTGGCACACCGCGTTAAAGCCGCATGCTGATTTTTACGGATCCAGGGGTATGACCATGACGCACACACGCCTGCGTGTTGCCACGTTGCTGCTCGGCATCGGCGCCTGCAACGGTGTCCTTGCGGAGCCACGCAGCCCGATCCTGGGCGATCCCACGCAAACCTTGCCTAGCATCGCGCCTGCGCGCCCGCCCGAGAGCAGGGTCACCGTGCAGGTCGAGCGGCCGGACTCCGCGCTGCAAGACCTGCTCTCCAGCAAGCTCACGCCGCAGCGCTTCCAGATCGAAGGCGTGAAGGCGATTCCATTCGCGCAGATCGCGGCCAAGTTCGCACCGCTGGCCGGCAAGGAAATCACGGTGGGCCAGTTGCTGGAGGTGGCAAATGAAGTCACCCAGATGTACCAGCAACGCGGCTATCCGCTGTCCTTCGCCTTTGTCCCGACACAGCGTTTCGAGAATGGCAACGTGCTGGTCACCGTGGTGGAAGGCCATGTCTCCACCATCACGATCCGGGGCGAAGCGGGCCCGGCCGAAGGCCGCCTGCGCGCCATTGCCGAGCAGTTGATGCAGGACCATCCGCTGCGCCGCGAGACCTTCGAGCATTACGTCAACGTGCTGGCGCTGCAGCCCGGCATGCAGGTGGCCGCTACCGTGCAGCCGCCGCAGACCACGGACGGCGCCTGCGAGATGGTGCTCGAGGTCAAGCGCAAGCCCTTTACGTTTGGCATGGGCCTGGATTACAAATCGCCGAGCGTGCGTGGCATCTTCACCGCCACCACCAACAGCCTGACGCCGCTGGGAGAACAGATATCGGTCTCCGCGCTGGCGCCCCGGGGCCCGGATCACGAGGAGTACTACGTCGCCAGCTACGGCCAGCCGATCGGTACCGAGGGCATGATGGCCCGCCTGAGCGCCTCGCATTACCGTGGCGTGCCGCAAAACGGCGCGCTGGCGCAGATCGGCTTCGATACGCGCTACGTGAACGACACCAAGCGCCTCGGCGGCACGCTCAGCTATCCGGTGATCCTCAATAACGCGCATTCGCTCACGGCTACCGGCGGCCTCTATGCCAACGACCAGTTCGAGCGCTACACGCAATCGGGCACGGGCAGCCAGATCGCGCTGACCACGCACGTGCGCGTGCTAAGCGCGGAACTCGCCTACGTGCAGCGGCAGGAGGGCCAGACCCGCAGTGCCACGCTTGGCGTCTACAAAGGCATGAACGCGCTCGGCGCGAGCCGCGAGAACAATATCAACGACCTGGACTTCGTGCGTAGCCGGATGGTGGTGTCGCAGGCCACCGACCTGCCTTGGGGCTTCGGCGTGGCGATGTCCGCCGCGGGCCAGTACAGCGGGCAGCGCCTGGCGTCGAGCGAGCAGATCAGCTTTGGCGGACGCTTCTTCGGGCTCGGCTATCCGGCGGGCGAAGTGGCGGGCGACAAGGGCTGGGGCGCGTCGGCGGAGATCAACCGTCTCTTCACGCCTGGCCTGGCCTACCTGAAGACCGCGCAGCCTTACGTGCTGACGGACATGGCGCGCGTGTACTCGAACAGCTTGTCGCTGGTGCACCGCACGCTGCAGTCGGTGGCCATCGGCCTGCGCTTCTCGGACCGGCGCTACTACACGCTCGATGTCTCGGTGGCGCAGCCGGTTGGCGACAGGCCGACCAATGCCGCGCGCCGGTCGCCACGCTTGAACGCGACTTACTCTTACCAGTTTGAATAGGCCGATCAAGTAGCACTTAAGTGGCGATCAAGTAGCGAATACACGACAAAAACGAAGCACATTTGGGAAATTTCCCATGCGCTTTGCAGATTCTTCCGAGTTTCTGGGGCGTGAATGCAAATGATAATTGCTCGCATTCATTTCAAACCGCAGCAGTTGGAGAGTCATGCAAAGCGCCCTCGTCACCAGGACCAACAAGAAGCAAAGCGCCATCCCGCGTCTCACAGGCGCCGTTGGCGTGGCCATCGCGGCCGCGCCCGTAGCCGCCCAGCCAGGCGGGGACCCCAAGATGGCTGCGGTGGAATTGCCGCAGGTCACCGTCAGCGGCTCGAGCCACAGCGAGTTCAAGGCAGACAGCACGTCGTCGATCAAGACGCCCGGCCCGCTGCTCGATGTGCCCAAGTCCATCACCGTGATCCCGCACGAGCTCATCCAGAGCACGGCGTCGACCAGCCTCAGCGAGGTACTGCGCGCCGTTCCCGGCATCGCCTTTGGCGCGGGCGAGGGTGGCAACCCGGTTGGCGACCGCCCCTTTATCCGCGGCTACGATGCCCAGGCCAGCACCTTTCTCGATGGCTTCCGCGATATCGGCGCGCAGTCGCGCGAAATGTTCAATATCGAATCGGTCGAGGTCACCAAGGGCCCGGCGGGCGCCTATGACGGGCGCGGCTCGGCTGGCGGCAGCATCAACATCGTCAGCAAGTCGCCCAAGCTTGACAGCTTCGCCGAAGGCAACTTCGGCGTGGGCAACGCCAGCTACAAGCGCGGCACCGCCGACGCCAACTGGCAACTCGGCAATCGCACCGCGGTGCGCATGAACGCCATGTACCACGATGCCGGCGTGCCCGGGCGCGACTCGACGCACCAGGAGCGCTGGGGCTTCGCGCCTTCGATTGCCTTCGGCCTGGGCAGCGATACGCGGCTGACGCTGTCCTACTACCACATGGAGACGGACGCGCTGCCCGACACCGGCATGCCCTACAACAACCCCACGTTCAATGCCCGCAAGGACGGCCGGCCACGCACCCGGCTGGCAGGCGATGGTTCGCCGCTCAAGCTGCCGCGCAACACGTACTACGGACTCGTCGACCGCGATTTCCGCAAGGACAGCGCGGACGTCGGCACGATCCGCTTCGAGCACGATTTCAGCCCCGCGCTCAAGTTCCGCAACCAGACGCGGTTCGGCCGCACCAAGCAGGACTACCTCTGGACGCGGCCCGACGGCAGCTTCGAAGGCAATATCTATTACGACTTGGTCTGGCGCAGGACCAACCAGCGCCACGGCATATCCACTACGGTGGCCAACCAGACCGACCTGTCCGGAGAGTTTCTCACGGGCGCGCTCAAGCACAAGTACGCCTTCGGCGTGGAGTTTTCCCGGGAAAAGAGCGAGAACGACGGCTACAGCGTAGGCACCGGCGACAAGCGCTGCCCGCGCGGCCCGGGCGCCGCCAGCGGCTACAACTGCACCACGCTGTACAACCCGGATCCGCACGACCCGTGGTCCGGCCGGATCGCCCGCGAATACAATCCGACCAATCACAAGGCCACTACCACATCGGTCTATGCCTTCGACTCGATCGAGCTCAACAAACAGTGGCTGGTGAATGCCGGACTGCGCTTCGATCGCTACAGCGGCGAGGTCGAGACCGCCCGCGCCAACAGCGGCGCCGGCCCGCGCAGCACGCATGCGCGAGACGACAATCTCTTCAACTACCAGGTCGGCGTGGTCTACAAACCGGTGGAAAACGCCAGTGTCTACTTGTCCTACGGCACCTCATCCACGCCCGCAGGTGCTGTGGTCGGGCAGGGCAGCGAGCTCAGCGGGCTGGCGCCGACCAAGGCGGGCAGCGCGCTGTCCCCCGAGAAGAACCGCAGCATCGAACTCGGCACCAAGTGGGACGCGCTGCGCAAGCGCCTGGCATTGACCGCCGCGATCTTCCGCGTGGAGACCACCAACGCACGCATCACCCTGGAAGACGGCCTCGCGGCCATGGCGGGCGACAAGCGCGTGGACGGCATCGAGCTCGGCTTTTCCGGCAACGTCACCGACCAGTGGGCGGTGTTCGGCGGCTACACCCACCTGAAAAGCGAGTGGCGCAAGAACGGCGGATCCGGCAGCGACTTCGGCGCGAGCGATGGCCACTCCTTCCCAAACACACCGTCGGACAGCTTCAGCGTGTGGAGTACCTACCAGCCCTTCCCCAACCTCACGCTGGGCGGCGGCGCCTACTACGTGTCCAAGGTATGGGGCAGCCAGGCCCGCAACAACTGGGTGCCCTCCTACTGGCGTTTCGACGCCATGGCCGCCTACCGGCTCAACAAAAACGTGACGCTGCAACTCAACGTGATGAATCTCGCCGACAAGGTCTATTACAACCAGGCCTACCCGGCGCACTACGCATCGATAGCGCCTGGGCGCGCCGCCATTTTCAACGTGAACCTGCGCTATTGAGCGCAAGCGGGTCCCGGCCGACAAGCGCCGCCGTGGCACGCCCAATCCGGGCGTGCCACGGCAAGTCGTTCCATACTGAAAATCCTAAATGTAACGTTTTCGCTACAGACGTCATGGTTGTATGTCTTGACTGACATATCAAACACAAATGATAATCCATCTCATTCGCAACATCATTCAAACAATCGGGGAAATTTGTGCAGACCGCTTTTGTCGTCCGGAAGAACAGAAAACATAACGTCATCCCACGCCTTTCCGGCGCTGTAGGCATGGCGGTCGCAGCCGCCCCGGTAGCTGCCCAATCTGCCGGCACGACCGTTGCCGCCGTGGAATTGCCCGCGGTCACAGTCAGCGGCGCCAACGAAAGTGGCTTCAAGGCTGACACGGCATCGTCGATCAAGACGCCCGGCGCCCTGCTCGATACGCCCAAGTCGATCACCATCATTCCGCAGGAAGTGATCCAGAGCACCGGTTCGACCAGCCTGAGCGATGTGCTGCGTACGGTTCCCGGTATCTCCTTCGGCGCCGGCGAAGGCGGCAACCCGGTGGGCGACCGGCCCTTTATCCGTGGCTACGATGCCCAGGCCAGCACCTTCCTGGATGGTTTCCGCGATATCGGCTCGCAGAGCCGTGAGTTGTTCAATGTCGAATCGGTCGAGGTCACCAAGGGCCCGGCCGGCGCCTACGACGGCCGCGGCTCGGCCGGCGGCAGCATCAACATCGTCAGCAAGGCGCCCAGGTTGACGAGCTTCGCCGAAGGCAACATCGGCGTCGGCAATGCGGACTACAAGCGTGCCACGGTCGACGGCAACTGGAAGTTCGCCGACCACGCGGCCTTCCGCCTGAACGCCATGTATCACGATGCCGGCGTCGCCGGGCGCGATACCACGCATCAAAATCGCTGGGGCTTCGCACCGTCCGTGGCTTTTGGCCTGGGTACCGACACGCGCCTGACGCTGTCCTACTACCACATGCAGTCGGACGATATCCCCGACACCGGCATCCCCTACAACAACCCCACCTTCAACCGCCGCACGGATGGCCGCCCGCGCGTGAGCTTGGCCGGCGACGGCTCGCCGGTGAACGTGCCGCGCAACACCTACTACGGCTTGTCCGACCGCGATTTCCGCAAGGACAAAGCGGATATGGGCACCATTCGCTTCGAGCACGATTTCAGCCCCGCGCTCAAGTTCCGCAACCAGACCCGCATTGCCAGGACCAGCCAGGACTACATCTGGACCCAGCCGGACGACAGCCAGGGCAACCTCTACTACGGCATGATCTGGCGCCGCGCCAACACGCGCGTGGCCACCGCCAATACCATTGCCAACCAGACCGACCTGTCGGGCGAGTTCACCACCGGCACGATCAAGCACAAGTACGCCTTCGGCGTGGAGTTCGCGCAAGAGAAGAGCGAGAACGACAGCTACAACGTGGATACGGGTGGCACCAATGGCAACCGCTGCCCGAGCGGCCCGGGCGCGGCCGGCGGCTACAACTGCACCACGCTGTACAACCCGAACCCCAACGACCCGTCGTCCGGCGCCATCAGCCGCGTGAACAACCCGACCAACTCGAAGACCAACACCAGTTCGGTCTACGCCTTCGACTCGATCGAGCTGAACAAGCAGTGGCTGCTCAATGCCGGCGTGCGTTTCGACCGCTACAGCACCGAGTTCCAGGCGGCCCGCGCGGCCAACGGCACCCGCGCCGAGTATTCGCGTGACGACAACCTGTTCAACTACCAGTTGGGCCTGGTTTACAAGCCGGTGGACAACGCCAGCTTCTACGTCTCCTACGGTACCTCATCGACGCCGGCCGGCTCTTTCCTGGCCCAGGGCAGCGATGGCAACGCGCTGGCGCCGGACCGCAATGGCCGCAATCCCGGCTCCAACCTTGCCCCCGAAAAGAACCGCGCCTTCGAAATCGGCACCAAGTGGGACGTGCTGCGCAAGCGCCTGGCGCTGACGGCGGCGATCTTCCGCGTGGAAACCACCAATGCGCGCATCACCATGCAGGACGGCACCGCCGCCATGGCCGGCGATAAACGCGTGGATGGCGTGGAACTGGGCTTCTCGGGCAACGTCACCGACAAGTGGGCCGTGTTCGGCGGCTATACCCACCTGAAGAGCGAACTGCGCAACAACGGCGGCTCCGGTGCGGCCTTCGGCGCCACCAACGGCCAGACCTTCCCCAACACGCCGGCGGACAGCTTCAGCGTGTGGAGCACGTATCAGATCATCCCCAACCTCACGGTGGGCGGCGGTGCGTACTACGTGTCCAAGGTATGGGGCAGCGAAGCCAGCAACAAGTGGGTGCCCTCGTACTGGCGCTTCGACGCGATGGCCTCGTATCGCATCAACAAGAACGTCGCGCTGCAGCTCAATGTGTTCAACCTGGCCGACAAGGTCTACTACAACCAGGCTTACGCCAGCCACTACGCATCGATCGCTCCCGGACGCTCTGGCGTCCTGAGCCTCAACGTGCGTTATTGAGCGCGCAGGCGCTCGGCAAACCCTGCGCTGCTGGCCGGTCTGGCAGACCGGCCAGCCCGCACACGGCACACCACCCTTGCGGCCCGGTGTGCCGTTTTTACTTTATCCGCCCTGTATGGACACTCTGGACACTTTGGACACTCTGGACTCGCTTCCCTTTCGCATCGCCTCTCCCGGAGAGCTCGACCAGCTCGGCCCCAACGGCCTGGCCGACAAGCTCCGCGAGCCGCCCCACCTGGCGCTGCCCTGGCTGGGCGGCGCAGCCGTGCAGGGCAACCTCGACGCGCAGATGATTCTCGGCCAGTGGTTTCTCGCTGGCCACGGCCTGGAACGCGACGAAGCCCGCGCCTTTGCATGGTTCAAGTACGCCGCGCACGCCGGCCATGCAGGTGCCTCGAACATGACCGGCCGCTGCTACGAAAACGCCTGGGGCACGCTGCAGGACGATCACGCGGCAGCGCAGTGGTACACCCTCGCGGCGCAACGCGGCTCCGACTGGGGCATGTACAACCTGGCAACCGCGCTGGTGCTGGGCCGCGGCATTACCGCCAGCCGCTCGCAAGCCCTGGACTGGTATCTGCGGGCCGCCGGCATGGAGCACGCCAAGTCGCTCAATATCGTAGGCGGCTTCTACGAGGACGGCTGGGAAGTGGAACGCGACGCGGCCGTGGCAATGGACTACTATCGCCGCGCGGCCGAAGGCGGCGATTTTCGCGGGCAGTTCAACTATGCCCGCGCGCTGGCGCTATGCGGCCAGGAACATGAGGCCATCCGGTGGGTACGGCAGGTGCCGCGCACCGCCAACGGGCCCTTCATCGAGAAGATGCTCGCCTTCTTGCGCGACGCGCCCGACGCGGCGCTCAACCAGTTGTATTGCCACGCGGATGACGCCGCGCAACTCAGCTCACGCGAAACCCAACCTTCAACGTGACCTGGAAGTGCGCGACCTTGCCGTCCGCGATGTGCCCGCGTGTCTCAACCACTTCGAACCAGTCGATATGCTTGATGGTCTCGCTCGCCTTCTCGATGGCGCTACGGATCGCCGAGTCGCAGCCGTCCGGCGACGAACCCACGATCTCGACCAGTTTGTAGGTGTGGTTTGACATGTCCGCCCTCCTTGGCGCGTTGGCCGCTGGCTATGATCCGCACCCGCCAGCTCGGTGCTCCGGATACGTTTCTCCATCATAGGCAGCGGGCGTGGCAAATCCCAAGTGCGGTTACTCGCCGAAAGGATTGCTGACGTGTTAAGGACCGCCCCTGCGCCGGCGTTTCATGCCGAAGGCTGGGCCGCGCGCCGGCGCGCCGGCTGGTCAGATACCGCTCGGCGCCGCCCCGCGATGTCCTCGGCCAGCCATTCGACGAAGGCACGCACCGCCGGCGGCAGGTGGCGCCCTGCCATGGTTTGTACCTGCAGCGCGCGCTGCTGCATGGCGCGGCTGGCAATCGGCACCAGCACGCGCCGCTCCGCGCGCAGGTTGTTGCGCACCGCCAGGGATCCCGTCAGGTACACCGCATCCGCATAGGCCTGGTAGCCCACCAGCGCGCTCAGGGAATTGCTGCTAAGCAATATGCGCGGGCGCAGCCCTTCCACGCCGCAGGCCAGGTCGAACAGTTGCCGGATGGTGTTGGTCTCGCTGGGCAGCGCGAGCGGATATGCCACCACCTCCCTCAGGCTGGCTCGCTTGAGCGCGGCCAGCGGATGCTTGCGCGCCACATAGGCATAGACCGGCGCGACCTCCGAATAGGCGACCTCGATGCCTTCCTGCGCGGCGATGGCGAACGTCAGCGCCAGGTCCACCGCCCCCTCTCGCACCATGCGGGTGGCGAGCGCGGGCGCGCAAACCTCAAGCGAAAAGCTCACGCCGGGAAAGCGGCGCTGGAACAGCGCCATGGCGTAAGGCATGTAGTCCCGCGCGAAGCCGTCGGTGCAGGCCAGCCTGACCTTGCTGTGCGCCACGCTAAGCAGGCCCTGGAGATCGGCCTGCAAGGTCTGCGCGTCGAGGAAGGCGCGGCGTCCGTATTGCTGCACCACCTGTCCAGCCTCGGTCAGGCGCATGCCGCGCGGCTCGCGCTCGAAGAGCGTGGTGCCGAGCTCCGCTTCGAGCCGGGCCACCTGCCGGCTGATGGCCGATACCGCCACATGCAACGAGGCAGAGGCCGCGCTGAGCGAGCCACGCTCCGCCACTTCGAGGAAATAGGCCAGCGGTACCGCGTGGATCGATGTGAGCTTCATGGTTGTGCTTCTATGCTTCTGGCTTGCGTGCCGGTGGCGGGATAGGCGAGCAGCACGCGCAAATGCCGCGCCGGCCTTTGCGCAATGATAAGCCTGACCTTCAATTGCCTTGCTGATTTTAGAAAGCAGCTTTCTACCCGGGCCGAGCGCCAATGGTGCCGAAATGCCATGCAGCGCGGCCCGCGCGGCAAGTTCTCGCGCAAACGGCACCGTGGCGGTGCGGGTAGTGCGCCGTGCCACGCCACGAGCGGGCGTGAACGGGCGTAGAGAGACCGCAAATGCTGTTGGCATTGCGACACGCCCTTTGCCGGAACCGGCCCGGCAGCCTCTATCGTTACGCCATGCCCCGGCCGCACGGCGCGAGCAAGCCAGCATGCAAGCGGCAGGGGCGCCGACAGAAAGCAAAGCGAAGCAAGGAGACCGATCTCATGGAAGACATCTGCTACCTGGGCGCCGTGGACATGGCCCGCGCCATCCGCAGCCGGGAGTTGGGCGTGCGCGAAGTCGTGGACGCGCATATCGAGCGCATCGAGCGCGTCAACCCGGCCGTCAACGCCATCGTCACCACCACGTTCGACCAGGCGCTGGCCGCGGCCGATGCGGCCGACACGGCGCTGGCGCGTGGCGCCGTGCCTGGGCCGCTGTTTGGCCTGCCGGTGGCGCACAAGGATTCCTTCCTGAGCGCGGGCGTGCGCACTACCTTCGGGTCCGCCGTGTACCGGGATTTCGTGCCGGCGCAAGACAGCGCGGTGGTGGCGCGCCAGCGGGCGGCGGGCGCCATCATGCTGGGCAAGACCAACCTGCCGGAGTTCGGCGCCGGCTCGCACACCTTCAACGCCGTGTTCGGCGCCACGCGCAACCCTTACCGCCAGGACGTCTCGGCCGGCGGCAGCAGCGGCGGCAGCGCGGCGGCGCTGGCCGCGGGCATGGTCGCGCTGGCCGATGGCTCGGACATGGGCGGCTCGCTGCGCAACCCGGCCAGCTTCTGCAATGTGGTGGGCTTGCGCCCGTCGATCGGCAGGGTGCCGATGGCGCCGGCCAACCATGCGTTCAACACGCTCACCGTGGGCGGGCCGATGGGCCGCTCGGTAGCGGACGTGGCGCTGATGTTCAGCGTGCTGGCCGGCGACCATGCGGGCGACCCGCTGGCGATCGCCAGCGACGCCAGTGATTTCGCCACCCTGCCCCGGCTGGATGGCAAGGGCCTGCGAGTGGCGCTCAGCCCGACGCTCGGCGGGCTGCCGTTCGAGCCGGCGGTGAGCCGCATGTTGCAGGAGGGTATTCGCCAGTGCCAGGCACTGGGCTGCACGGTGGACGAGGCGGAGCCGGATTTCAGCGGGGCCGACCACGCTTTCGAGGTGCTGCGCGCGCTGGCTTTTGCCACCAACTATGGCGCGGCGCGCGCCGAGCATGGCGAACTGATGAAGGAGACGGTGCGCTGGAACATCGACCTGGGGCTTGCCCAGGACGGCGCCGCGATTGCCGAGGCCGCGCGGGCCCACAGCCGCATGTTCGCGCGCATGCAGGCGCTGCTGGAGCGCTACGATTTCCTGATCGCACCGGTGTCGCAGGTGACGCCGTTCGCCGTTGAAACCGAGTATCCGCAGCACATCGAAGGCGTGTTCATGCCGAGCTACATCGGCTGGATGCGCTCCTGCTACCGCATCACCATCACGGGCCATCCGGCCATCTCGGTGCCGTGCGGCTTTACCGCGGACGGCTTGCCGGTGGGCTTGCAGATCGTCGGCAAGTATCGCGGCGAGCGCGCGCTGCTGGCGTTCGCGCAACTGTTCGAGCAGGCCAATCCGGCCGGTCGCATCCGCCCGGCGTTGTAAGCCGCCGCGGCGGGCGCCGGCCGGGATCAGCGCACCGACCACATTGATCGCAACACAAGGGGAAACACAGATGTTTGCAACGCACATGACAAGATGGACACTGGACAAGACCAGCGGCGTGGCCCGATGCATCCTTGGCGGTGTAGCCGCTTGCGCGGCCCTCATGCCTGCCGGGCCGGCGCTGGCCCAGACGTACCCTGACAAGCCGATCAAGCTGGTGGTGCCCTTCCCCCCGGGCGGCTCCACGGATGTGCTCGCCCGCTTGGTGGCGCGCAAGCTGGGCGAGGTACTGCGGCAATCCGTGGTGGTGGAGAACAAGGCCGGCGCCGGCACCATCGTCGGCGCAGACTATGTGGCGAAATCCACGCCTGACGGCTACACCCTGCTGCTCAGCGCAGCCACGACGTTCACGGTGAATCCGGTCACCTATTCGCGCCTGCCCTACGACTCGCTCAAGAGCTTCGAGCCGCTCGGCATGGTTGGCTCCACCGCGCTGGTGCTGCTGGCCAATCCGGCAGTCAAGGCGGATACGCTCAAGCAACTGGTGGCCGAGGCCAAGGCCAAGCCCGGGGGCATGTCCTACGGCTCCTATGGCGCGGGCACCACCGCGCACTTCGCAGGCGAGATGCTCAACGCGGCCACCGGCATGGGCTTGCTGCACGTGCCTTACAAAGGCAGCGCGCCCGCCATGGCCGACCTGATCGGCAACCAGATCCCGCTGTCCGTCGATACCGTGGTGGCAGCCGCGCCGCAACTCAAGGGCGGCAAGGTCAAGGCCATCGCCGTCACCAGCGCCACGCGCTCGATGCTGTTGCCCCAGGTGCCCACGGCGATCGAAAGCGGCTATCCCGGCGTGTCGCTCAGCACCTGGTTTGCCATCGTCGCGCCCAAGGGCATTCCCTCGCCGGCACGCCAGACGCTGGAAACCGCCATTGCCAGCATGATGAAGGATCCCGCGCTGCAACAAAGCATGACCGCCAACGGCTTCGAGCCGGAGTACGGCAGCGCCGGCGAATACCGTGCGCGCGTCACCAGCGAGATCGCGCGCCTGCGCAAGATCGCGCAAGCCGCAAATATTCACGCGGACTAAGCGATCTCAGCCTCGCATGGCCCCATGCGAGGCCGCACGCTCGCGAAAGAACGCTTCGAAGAATTCCACGCAGACACGGATCTTGGCCGAGCTGGTCAGGCGCGAGGGGTACACCGCCCAGATATTCGCCTCCTGGCTGCATTCGGGCAGGATCTGCTCCAGCTCGCCCGCGGCCAGCATCGGCCCCACGTCCCACAGCGAGCGCAGCACGATGCCGCGGCCGTCGACCGCCCAGCGCACTACGATCTCGCCGTTGTTGGACGACAGCGGCCCCGTGACCTTGACGGTCTGCTCCGCGTTGCCGTTACGCAGCTTCCAGACGCCGAAGGGATGGTCGCGCTCCTTGATGACCAGGCAATCGTGGCTGGCCAGGTCGGCCAGCGTGCGCGGCCGGCCGCGGCGCGCCAGGTAGGCGGGAGACGCGCACAGGATGCGGTGGTTGTCGCCAAGCCGGCGCGCGATATGGTGCGGCGCGATCTCATCGCCCACGCGGATGTCGAGATCGAAACCTTCGGTCGCCACATCCACCAGCCGGTCGAACACCTCGAAGCGAACCTGGAGCGCCGGGTACAGCGTAGACAGCTCGGAGATGGCCGGGGCCACGACGCGGCGCCCGAAGCCAAAGCTGGAGCAAACCCGCAGCAGGCCACGCGGGTTGCGGCGCGTGCTTGAGACTTCTTCGTAGAGATGATCAATGTCGTCCAGGATGCGCTGCGCCAGCGCATAGACGCGCTCGCCATCCTCGCTCACCACCACGCGCCGGGTGGTGCGGTGGAAGAGCTTTACCGCAAGCGCCGTTTCCAGCATCTGGATGCGCTTGCTGATATAGGCCGGCGACACGCCAAGCGCCTCCGCGGCGGCGGAGAAGCTCGATTTGCGCGCTACCTCGATAAAGACGCGCAGGTCTTCATTGAGCAGGTCATTCTTCACGAAGTGTGTTTTATCTATTCACGGATTGGCCGATTATATTCCACCTGGAGTTCCGTACCATGGGCCATCCCAATCCCGACCACGAGCATCCGCCATGACAACGACCTCTCCCGCGCCCTTCCGCATTGCCGTCATCCCCGGCGACGGCATCGGCAATGAAGTCATGCCCGAAGGCCTGCGCGTGCTGGAAGCCGCCGCCGAGCGCTTCTCGCTGGCGCTCGAATTCGTCCGCTTCGACTGGGCGCACTGCGACTACTACCTGCAGACCGGCGCAATGATGCCGGCGGACTGGCGTGAGCAGCTGGAAGGCTTCGATGCGCTGTATTTCGGCGCGGTCGGCTGGCCCGCCAAGGTGCCGGACCACGTCTCGCTGTGGGGTTCGCTGCTGAAGTTCCGCCGCGAGTTCGACCAGTACGTGAACCTGCGCCCGGTGCGGCTGTTCGAGGGTGTGCCTTGCCCGCTGGCCAACCGCAAGCCGGGCGACATCGACTTCTTCGTGGTGCGCGAGAACACCGAGGGGGAATACACCTCGCTGGGCGGCCGCATGTTCGAGGGCACGGAGCGCGAGGTGGTGCTGCAGGAATCCGTGTTCAGCCGCGTGGGCACCGACCGCGTGCTGCGCTACGCCTTCGAGCTGGCGCAATCGCGCCCGCGCCGCCATCTCACGGTGGCGACCAAGTCCAACGGCATTGCGGTCAGCATGCCGTACTGGGACGAGCGCACCGACGCCATGGCGCAGCACTACCCGGATGTGACGGTTGACCGACAGCACATCGACATCCTTACGGCGCGCTTCGTGCTGCAGCCCAACCGCTTCGACGTGGTGGTGGCCTCCAACCTGTTCGGCGACATCCTCTCCGACCTGGGCCCGGCTTGCGCCGGCACGATCGGGCTGGCGCCGTCGGCCAACCTCAACCCGGACCGCAAGTTTCCGTCGCTGTTCGAGCCGGTCCACGGCTCGGCGCCCGACATCTATGGCAAGGCCATCGCCAACCCGATCGCCATGATCTGGTCGGGCGCGCTGATGCTGGACTTCCTCGGCGGCGCCGAAGGCATGGCGGCGGCCGATAGCGCGCGCTACCGAGAGGCGCACGACGCCATCGTGAACGCCATCGAGGCGGTGCTGGCACAGGGACCGCGCACGCCGGACCTGGGCGGCGAAGCACGCACCGGGGACGTAGGCGAGGCGATCGCGGCGCTGGTCCGCAAGGCGAGTGCGCAGGCCCTCGCCGCCTGAGGCTCTCAAGCCGCGCCACGCGCTGCAGGGCGCGGCATTACCCTTGCGGAGTGCGCTGCGGCCTGCGGCCGGCGGCAGCACACCGCGCAGATGCCTTACTTTGCTTTTCCGGTCGCCTGGACGGCCACGATCACGTGCGTCGGCAGCCTGGTCTCTTCGTCGCGGCATAGCGCCGCCCGGATGCTGACCGGCAACTGGCGCCCATCCTTGCGCACAAGGCGGGCTTCGAACGCGCACCGATCCTCGGTTCCGCTGAGCAGGCCCTGCAGCGCTTCGCCGTCGCCCGCCAACAGATCCGGCAGCGTGAGCGCCGCCAACGCCGCTTCCGAATAGCCGAGCATGCCGGTCAGCGCCGCGTTGACCGACTCCCATTGCCAGCCGATCCCGATCAGCGCCATGCCCTCGGACGCGAGTTCGAAGACCGCGCGAAAGCGCGCCTGCTGATCGCGCAGCGACTGCTCCACCGCCTTGCGGGCGGTACTGTCCATGCTGATGCCGACCATCTTCACCAGCCGGCCTTCGACATCGCGGATGGGCGTCGCGCGCGAGGAGATCCAGCGGATGCCGCCATCCGGCGGCAGGATGCGGAAATCGAACTCATGCGGCTCGCCGGTGCGCAGCGAATCCTCGTAGATCCGTTCCATCATCGGGATGTCTTCGGGGTGCGCGCGCTTCCAGAAATCGACATTGCTGGCGATCGGCCAGCCGTACACGCTTTCCACATTCGGCGAATAGGTGACGGCATCGGTGATGAGATTCCACTCCCACGTCACGATGCGCGCGGCCTCCTGCGCGAGTTTCATCCGCGCTTCACTGTCCATGATCTCTGCGGTGTACTTGCGCCGCACATCGGTCATCGGCAACGAAACAGCGCTGGAGGACTCGGCCTCGCGCTGGGCCTCCTCGCCATAGCGCAGCCAGATCCAGTTGACGTTGAGGAACGCGGCCAGCTTGCGCAGGTTGTCATAGTCGATCTCGCCGCCGCGCGTCCATTTGTGGATGGCCGGACGCGACAGGCCCAGCGCGGTGGCAACGGCCTGGAGCGTGAGCTTCTTATGCTCGAGCAATTCCTTCAGGCGGAAAGCAAAGCTGTCTTCTTTCATGGTGTCGGCCTGATGAACCCGGTCACCCAAGGTCAGGCCCGTAGCGAATCCTAAGAGTCCGAAAGGATACACCGCCGGCATGCGGGCCCCGTCAGTGCGCACCGCTAACCCGTAACACGCAGCGAAGTGCGCCGCTCGCCACGCCTGCCGCGACATTTCGGGGGCAGCCTCCACATAGGGCGAAATCCCGCTTGTGCAAGCCGAATTTCTTCCTTAGACTAGGCCTCGTTAACTGTTGGTTATTGTAAACCTTTGGTTAATTTCATAAAGGAGTTCAGAGAAAACTTCACCCCCGCAACTGTCAACCGTTCCATGCGCGCAGACGCAATGGAGGAGGAGACCAAATTGAGTACTACCAAAAGCAGCAGGGACTTGTTCCTGACAGGCTGCACCGTGGCTGCAGTCGTAGCCACCGTGGTCGCCATGACGATGTGGCCCGACCAGGCCGCGGCCACCGCGTCGCAGCTGTTCAACTGGGCCACGCGCTCGTTCGGATCCCTTGTCCAGATTTTCGTCTTCGGCTGCGTCCTCGCCTGCATGGCGCTGGCGTTCAGCAAGTACGGCAACGTGCGGCTGGGCGAAGGCAAGCCGGAATACTCCACGCTATCGTGGGTCTTCATGTTCATCTGCGCCGGAATGGGGTCGTCGACCATGTACTGGGGCGTGATGGAATGGGTGTACTACTATCAGTCGCCGGGCCTGAATATCGCGACAGGCACGCGCCAGGCGCTTGAGTACAGCGTCAGCTATTCGTTCTTCCACTGGGGCCTGAGCGCGTGGGCGGTCTATGCCTTGCCTTCGCTCGCCATGGCGTATCACTTTCATGTCCGCAAGAACAAAGGCCTGAACCTGGCATCGATGGTCGAGGCCGTGACCGGCTTCAAGGCCGGCGGTCCGGTCGGCCGGGCGGTAGACCTGATCTTCCTGCTGACGATGTTCGGCGCGCTCACGGTGTCGATCGCGCTGACGGCCTCCACCTTCACGCGCGGCCTGTCGGGCCTGACGGGTGTGCCCGATACCTTCATGACGCAGTTGATCGTGATCATCGGCGTCTCGGTCATCTTCTCGCTAAGCTCCTACGTGGGCATCGATGGCGGCATGCAGCGCCTGAGCCATATGGTGTGCTGGGGCGCGCTGTTGCTGGCCGCCGTGGTGCTCGTGGTGGGCCCGACGCTGTTTACTGCGAACAACGTGGTCAACGGCCTCGGCCTCATGCTGCAGAACTACATCCACATGAGCCTGTTCACCGACCCCACGGGCGACGGCGCCTTCAGCCGCGGCTGGACGGTGTTCTACTGGCTGTGGTGGGTGTCGTATTCGCCGGGCGTGGCAATGTTCGTTGCCCGTGTGTCGAAGGGCCGCAAGATCAAGGAAGTGATCTACGCCCTGTTGCTCGGCGGCAGCGTCGGTTGCTGGTTCTTCTTCGGGGCGCTGCAAAGCTACAGCATGCACCAGTTCATCAGCGGCGCGATCGACGTGCCCCGCATCCTGAAGGAGCATGGCGGCGAATCCGCGGTGGAAATGCTGTTGACGGCCCTGCCCGCCGGCAGGCTGTTCCTGGCAGCCTACCTGTTCATCATGATCATTTTCCTGGCGGCGCACGTGGATGCCGTGGCCTATCAGGCCGCTGAAATACCTCCGACCGAAGTCAGCGATTCGAGTGGCTGAAGCGTTGATCTGAGAACCCCACACCCTACGACGTTTCATGCGCGGCGCCGACACCTTCACCGAA
>NZ_JBIUHC010000097.1:0-39206 GCF_044627735.1 Cupriavidus sp. CuC1
TGAAACTGAATCAAACCAATCTCGATTGACACGGGGAGTCATATCAGCTAGGAGCCACTTGAAGCGAAGCCCGTGGTGTTTTCCAGCACGCAGGCGTAACGAGCGCCCGCCCTCTCCCCCACCCCCTCTCCCGCGCGCGGGAGAGGGGAGCACGACAACGCAGCGCCGGCTTTGTCAGCAAGCTGAAACCCGCCACAAGGGCGGGTATCAATTCCCGTTGACAAGGGGAAAGCGTCAGAACTTGTGACGCAGGCCAACACCGAAGGTGTCGCCGTGCGACAGGTCGGTGATCTTGTCGTAGAAATAAGCGGCGTAGACGTCGGTGCGCTTGGACAGGTTGTAGTCGTAGGCGACCGCCACCGTGTTGCGCTTGAAGTCCGCGACCGAGTTCTTGGTCTTGTCGTAGGCGTAGGACGCCAGGATATTGCCGTTGCCGACCGGCACCGAAACGCCGACCTGGCCGTTGGTGTGCTTGATGTCGCCGTTGACGTTGTTGTTGATGTCCGACTTGATGTACTGGCCTTGCGCGAACAGCTTGACGACCTTGAAGTCGTAGCTCACGCCGCCTTGCACCGCGTTCTGCTTGCTGAAGCCGACCAGCAGCGGGCTGGTCGACGCGGTCACGTCACCCGGGTTGCTGTCGAACTTCACTTGCTGGAAGGCCAGCGTAGCGGCGAACGGGCCGTTGAAGTACATCAGGTTGCCGCCCCACTTGTTCTGGCCGGTGGCACCTGCCTTCTCGCCGAAGGAGTAGATCACGTTGGCGGTCAGGCCGCCGAAGTTCGGCGTGGAGTACAGCAGCGAGTTGTTCCAGCCCGAATCGCCGATGATGCCCGGGTCGAGCACGCGCGCGGTGGAAGCGCCGAAATAGGTGTGGAACACCATCGGCGAGAACACGTAGGAGTCGATCAGCGGGTTGAGCAGGATGGTCGACACGAAGAAAGGCGTGGTGTTGCGGCCCAGCTTGATGGTGCCCAGCTTGTCGTTCTGCAGGCCGACGAAGGCATTGCGGCTGAACATCGAGTCGCCGTTGAAGCGGCCCGAGGAACCGCTGTCGGTGCGGAAGAATCCGTTCAGGTCGAAGATGGCCTTGGTGCCGTTGCCGAGGTCTTCGGTGCCCTTGATGCCCCAGTACGAGGTCTGCATGCCGCCCGAGTTGGCGACATAGGCGCGGCCGGACGCGCCGACGTTCTTGACGCCGCCGACGAACATGTCGGCCTGGCCGTACAGCGTGACGCTGGATTGCGCCATGGCCGCGCCGCTGAAAAGGGCTGCCGCCATCGCTGCCAGCTTGAGGGCCGGCTTGATATGCTTGTGCATTGTGGGTTTCTCCGTGGTTGATCCGTTGCGTTCGTTGTGTACTGGGTCCCTGACGGGTTCTATTCGTTTTATTGGTGCTGGTGCTATTTTTGGCAGGCGCCGGACCTTGGCTCGGTCCGGCGCCTGCCCGTTACAGCGGCATGGGTAACGCAGGGTAACGAAAAGGTAACGAAACGACTGCTTTTTTGCTCAGCCGGATACTAAGTCGTTCAGGCGGAATTGCGCAATGCGGTGGATCTGCTTGATGCAAGTTTGCAACTCCGCGGCCGGCTCGTTGTTCACGCGCCTTGCGAACTCGCCGATGATGCCGGCGCGGTCATAGCCACGCACGGCCAGGATGAAGGGAAAGCCGAATTTCTCGTTGTACTGGCGGTTGAGCGACTGGAGCTGCTCGAACTGCTCGGCGGAGCATTGGTCCAGGCCGGCGCCGCTTTGCTCGCGGGTCGACTCGGCGGTCAGCTCGCCGCGCACGGCGGCCTTGCCGGCCAGCTCCGGGTGGGCGCGCACCAGCTTGATCTGGGCGGCGTCGCCGGCGTCGTCCACGATGGCGCGCATGGCGTCGGCCAGCGCGGCAGCGTGGGCGAAGGGGCGCTGCGTGGCGGCGGCTTCGGCCACCCACGCGGAGTGTTCATAGATGCCGCCAAGCGCCTGGATGAAGTCGGCGGCCGGCAGGGCGTTGAGTTGGTCGAGGGTGTAGGTCTGGCTCATGGTTCGGCTTATGGTTCTGCTTATGCGTGGTTCTGTGCGGAGTGGGGATGGGTCTCGGCCCAGTGGCGCGCGATATCCACGCGCTTGCAGATCCAGACTTTGTCATGGCCCTGCACGTAGTCGAGAAAGCGCTGCAGCCCGCGCATGCGCCCCGGGCGGCCCAGCAGGCGGCAGTGCATGCCGACCGACAGCATCTTGGGGCGGTCCAGCCCCTGCGGATCGCCCTCGGCGTAGAGCACGTCGAAAGCGTCCTTGAGGTACTGGAAGAACTGCTCGCCGGTATTGAAGCCTTGCGGCGTGGCAAAGCGCATGTCGTTGGAGTCGAGCGTGTAGGGCACCACCAGGTGGGGCTTTGTCTCGCCGTTGCTGACCTCCACCTCGGTCCAGAAGGGCAGGTCGTCGCCGTAGTAGTCCGAGTCGTACAGCAGTCCGCCGTGCTCCACCACCAGGCGGCGCGTGTTGGGGCTGTCGCGGCCGGTGTACCAGCCCAGCGGCAGCGAGCCGGTCAGCTCCTTGATGATCTGCATGCCGATGCGCATGTGCTCGCGCTCGGTGGCTTCGTCCATGCCCTGGTAATGGATCCAGCGCCAGCCGTGGCAGGCGATCTCGTGGCCAAGCTCGACAAACGCGCGGGTCAGCTCCGGATGGCGCTGCAACGCCATCGACACGCCGAAGATCGTCAGCGGCAGCCCGCGCTGCTCGAACTCGCGCAGGATGCGCCAGACTCCGGCGCGCGAGCCGTACTCGTACACGCCCTCCATGCTCATGTGGCGCTCGGGGTAGGCCGCCGCGCCGATGATCTCGGAGAGGAACTGCTCGGAGCCGGCGTCGCCGTGCAGCACGTTGTTTTCGCCGCCCTCTTCGTAGTTGAGGACGAACTGCAGCGCAATGCGCGCGCCGCCCGGCCAGCGGGCGTGCGGTGGCTGGCTGCCGTAACCGATCAGATCGCGTGGATAGTTGTGGCTTGTCATCAGGGTCATGGTTCTTCAGGAAACGGTGCCGGCCGCCGCCGGCTGGACTTATTCCGTGCCGTGCGAGTTGGCCGCGGCGTTGCGCATCGCTTCTTCACGCGACTGGATGCCGTTGAAGAAGACGTTGAGCACGACTGCCACGATGGTGCCCAGCACGATGCCGCTGTGGGTGAACGGGTCGGTCCACTTGGGCAGGTACTGGAAGAGGGTCGGCGCCAGTGTCGGGATCATGCCGAAACCGATCGAGATGGCGACGATGAACAGGTTGAAGCGGTTGCGGTTGAAATCGCACGAGCCCAGGATGCGGATGCCGGTGGCGGCCACCATGCCGAACATCACGATGCCCGCGCCGCCGAGCACGAACTGCGGCACCGAGGCCACGATGTGCGCCATCTTCGGGAACAGGCCCAGGCCGATCAGGATGATGCCGCCGGCCACCGCCACATAGCGCGAGCGCACGCCGGTCACGGTCACCAGGCCCACGTTCTGCGAGAACGAGGTGTAGGGGAAGGTGTTGAACAAGCCGCCGATCACGGTGCCCAGGCCGTCGGCACGCAGGCCGCGGGTCAGGTCCTCGTTGGACAGGCGCTTGCCGGTGATGTCGGCCAGCGCGAGGAACATGCCGGTGGATTCCACCAGCGTGATCAGCATCACCACGCACATCGACAGGATGGCGGGAATGTCGAAGGTCGGGATGCCGAAATGCAGCGGCGTGATCAGCGCGATCGCGCTGGCTTCATTGATGCCTTCGAAGGAGACCTTCCCCAGCGCCATCGCCACCAGGGTGCCGATGACGATGCCCAGCAGCACCGCGCAGTTGGAGATCAGGCCACGGCCGTATTTGCTCAGCAACAGGATCGCCACCAGCACCAGCGCTGCGATGCCCAGGTTCCCCAGGTCGCCATAAGCCAGGTTAGGCACATCCTTGACCACGCCGTCGATCACGGCACGCGTGGTGGGCTGGCCGCCGGCCGCCCAGTTGATCCCCACCCGCATCAGCGACACACCGATCAGCGTGATCACCGTGCCGGTGACCACAGGCGGGAACAGCCCGAGCATGCGTCCCATCAGCGGCGCCACCAGGATGCCGAACACCCCCGCGGCAATCACCGCGCCGTAGATGCCGAGCAGGCCTACGTTGGGGTCGGAACCGATAGCGATCATCGGCGCTACCGAGGCGAAGGTCACACCCATCATCACCGGCATGCGGATGCCGAACTTCCAGAAGCCGAAGGCCTGGATCAGCGTGGCCAGGCCCGCGGCGAACAGGTCGGCATTGATCAGGAAGGCGAGCTGGTCCTTGGGCAGCTTGAGCGCGCCGCCGATGATCAGCGGCACCGCGACGGTACCGGCATACATCACCAGCACGTGCTGGAGGCCGAGCGCAAGCAGCCGGCCCGAAGGCAGCCGCTCGTTGGTCAGGTCCGTGGGGACCGTGGTGCTAGCGCTAGTCATGAGTGTGTCTCCTCTCCTTTGGGTTTGATGGGAACGCTGCCGGGCGGGGTGGCTCTTGGTGTGTGACTCCGGCTGCGCGCATCATCGGGGACGCGTCTCTCATGAGCAGGAATCGGGCCTTGGCCGCAGTTTGGCAGCGGGAACAACCTGCTAGGTGGAGTGACCCAGCACGCTGCGAAGATCGAAATTGCCCGGTTCATCGGGCTGCACGCGGTCGGCGCAAGCGCCGAGATGGTGCGCCATGCGGCTCTGGGCGAGGGCGGCGTCGCCCTGTTCCAGTGCGTCGAGGATCTCTTCGTGTTCGTCGAAGGAGCAGGCGTTATTGCCCGGCGCCTCGACGCTGGCGATCATCAGCGTGGTGCGCGACACCAGCCGGCGCATCATGGTGACCAGCAGCGCGTTGCCCGAAAGCTCGGCCAGCGCGGTATGGAATTCGGCCGACAGGCGGATCCACTTGGGCCGCTCGTTGGTCAGGAAGGCCTGGCGCTCGGCCTCCACCATCTTGCGCAGCGGCGCGATCACGCGCTTGACGTCGCGCATGCCGGCGAGCTTTTCCAGCACCGCGCGCTCCAGCATCTGGCGCAGCTCGAACATGTCGTGCGCCTCGTCGGTGGAGGGGCTGGCGATGAAGGCGCCGCGGTTGGGCTCCAGGTCCACCATGCCGTCGGCGGCCAGGTGCGCCAGCACCTTGCGCACCGTGTGGCGCGCCGTGGCATAGATTTCGCACAGCGAGTGCTCCGTCAGCTTGGTGCGCGGGGGCAGCCGGTGCTCCATGATCGCGTCATAGATCTCGTGATACATGCGCTCCTCGACAGAGCCCTTGCGGGCGGGCTTGATTTCGGTCGGGGCGGCGGTGTCATCGGCACCGGCGATCAGCTTGAGACTCTTGGACATCTTGGCACCAGCGTATCGGTGAGGAGGGGAGCAGCGCGCCGTGGTAAGCGGGGTGAAGCGATGGCGCGCCCCAAAAATTGTTGACAATTATTTGGTTATGGCGGCAATATTGTCAACAAAACCGAGCTAGGTTTTCGACAAGTCAGGGTAATTCCTGAGTTGCCATCCGGAGTGGTGCGAAGCATTGTCGCCATGCACCAGTCCAGCGCCGGGATGCGTTAGAAATACGTACCGAGCGGGCACCATTCGCACAAATGGTGCTAGTGAAGGCAGCGGCGCCTCTCACAACCCAAAGCCCTAAGGAACAACAGGATGGGACGCTTGACCACACATGTACTCGACACCGCAGCCGGCACACCCGGCGCCGGCATGTCGATTACCCTGCATAAAATTGTCGACAATCGCAAGGAGACGCTGAAGACAGTCGTCACCAACCACGATGGCCGTTGCGACCAGCCCCTGCTGGATGGCGAGACCATGGCGGTCGGGGTGTACGAGCTCGAATTCGGCGCCGGCGATTATTTCCGCACCCAGGGCACCAAGCTGCCCGAGCCGGCATTCCTCGACGTGGTGACGCTGCGTTTCGGCATTGCCGACACCAGCGCGCATTACCACGTGCCGTTGCTGGTCTCCCCTTGGTCGTACTCGACCTACCGCGGTAGCTGAGCGCGGCAACGGGCAATAAAGGAGACAAGACATGGAAGGCTATATCCTCGACTGGGCCAATCTGCTGCTGCGCTGGGTGCACGTCATCACGGCGATCGCGTGGATCGGTTCCTCGTTTTATTTCGTCTGGCTCGACAACAGCCTGACCCGTCCCGACGACCCCGACCTGCAGGAGAAGGGCGTGGGCGGCGAGCTGTGGGCGGTGCACGGCGGCGGTTTCTACAACCCGCAGAAATACCTGACCGCGCCAAAGACACTGCCGGAGAACCTGCACTGGTTCTACTGGGAGTCGTATTCCACCTGGATGACCGGCTTCGGCCTGCTGGTGGTGCTGTACCTGTTCAACGCCAGCACGTTCCTGATCGACAAGAACGTGATGGACATGTCGCCGGGCGCGGCGATCGGGTTTGCGCTGTCCTACCTCGGCGTGGGCTGGCTGGTGTACGACTGCATCTGCCGCGTATTCGGCAAGAGCGACCGCACCGTCGGCATCCTGGTGGCGATCTACGTGGCGCTGGCCGCGTTTGTCGCCTGCCACGTGTTCTCGGGCCGCGCGGCGTTCCTGCTGACCGGCGCGATGATCGCGACCATCATGAGCGCCAACGTGCTGGTGTGGATCATCCCGGGACAGCGCAAGGTGGTTGCCGCGCTGCGCGCGGGCGATCCGGTGGACCCGGTGCATGGCAAGAACGCCAAGCAACGCAGCGTGCACAACACCTACTTCACGCTGCCGGTGCTGTTTGCCATGCTGTCGAACCACTACAGCATGACCTACAGCTACAAGTACAACTGGGCCGCGCTGGTGCTGATCATGCTGGCCGGCGTGCTGATCCGCCAGTTCTTCATCCTCAAGCACAAGGGCAAGATCAACGTCGCGTGGCCTGCTGCCGGCGTGGCCGTGCTGGCGGTGGTAGCGGTGATGATCGCGCCGGTGCAGCGTGAGGTGGTTGCCGGCAAGGACGGCGCCGCCGCCACGCAGGTGAGTTTCACGCAGGTGCAGGAAGTCATCAACTCGCGCTGCATCCAGTGCCATGCCGCGGCGCCCAAGATGATGCCGAGCGCCGCCAAGGGCATCAAGCTCGATACCGCCGACGAGATCAAGGCGCATGCGCAGATGATCTACCAGCAGGCGGTGCAGCAAAAGGCCATGCCGCTGGGCAACGTCACGCAGATCACGGATGACGAGCGCGCGCTGCTGGGGCAGTGGTTTGAGGCTGGCGCCAAGACCACCAATTGATCAACGGGCCTGCCCGAGAGGCGGGCCCACTACCGAGCATCGGTGATCGACGGTCCGGTGGCCGTGCAGTTGACGGCCGGAGGTCCGGACTGGCGAGGGTTTGAGCGGGGCGCAAGCCCCGTTTTTTTTAGGGGGGTAACCCAGCTTGAAAGCCAGCCGATGAGGCTCCTGTTGGGTTGGTCGCTGTTTGTTTGAGCGGTGTTGGTTTTTGCACCCAACAGCCATACGACATCCCCCTGCGGGGGCTGCCGGTCACTCTTCTTTGCGCGGCAAAGAAGACTAACGAGAAGAAAGCCGCCCTGCCGGGAGCAGAGCAATAAGGCTCTCGAATCTCGGTGGTTTCGTCGTACGGCCCGGAGTGCCAGTGGGCTTCTGCCGGTACCGGTTTGAAGGGCCACGAACCTGCCGGCCTCCGGGATTCACGGTGGGGCCCCCGGTAGCAGACATCACTTGCTGCAAGCAGTCTGTCGCTCGCGGAGTGGCCGGCCACGAAGTTGCAGGCGCACCGGTTCCGTCGTGGGCGCGGTGGCACCGGATTGATATGCCCAAGACCCTGACCACCGCGCCCGCCCCACCACGAAACCATTGGCGGGCGATGTGTCGTGGTGCTTCGCGCCGGTAACGGCAGATTGCCGAATGGGCAAGGATTCCGCTACCGGGGGCCCCACCACGAATCCCGGAAACTAGCAGCTTCTTGGCCGATCAAGCCGGTACCGGCAGAAGCCCGCCGGCACTCTGGGCCGTACGACGAAACCCCCGAGGCCGAATAGCCTTATTGCTCTGCCCCCGGCCGGCCGGCTTTCTTTTCGTTAGTTTTCTTTGCCGGGGCAAAGAAAAGTGACCGGCAGCCCCCGCAGGGGGATGTCGTATGGCTTTTGGGTTCAACAGCCATCGCCGACGAAATAAACAGCGACCAACCCCGCAGATCGTACGGCGGCTGGGTCCTACTGCAAATTAGCCATATAACTCGCAAGATTCTGAATATCCGCATCCGACAGCCCGCGCGCCACGCTGGTCATGCTCCCCCCATCATTAGTCCGCTTGCGCGACCGGAAGTCCTCCAGTTGCTTGACGATATAGGCATACTGCTGCCCCGCCACGCGGGGAATTTCATTCTGCCCGGCAAAGCCGCCAAGATGGCACATGGTGCAGAGCACTTCCTCGGCCTTCTTCCTGCCGGCTTCCACTTTTTGCCCATCGGCCTTGAACTGAGAGGCAATGGGTTTCTGCGCGGCAAAATATTCGCCCAGGTCGAGCATGTCCTCGCGCGACAGGGGCGTTGCCATCGGCGTCATCATCGGGTCGCTGCGCCGGCCTTCCTTGAAGTCCTTCAGCTCCAGGTAGATGTAGCGCGCGGTCTGGCCGGCCAGTACCGGATAGAGTGGATTGCCGGAGTTGCCCATCGGGCCGTGGCAAGCCACGCAGGATTCCGCCTTGCGCCTGCCGGCTTCGGGATCGGCGCGCGCCGTGCCGGCCGCGCATGCCAGCAGCACGCATAGCAAATAGGCCGGCCCCGGCAGCGCTGGCTGCCGGGGCCGGGCGAGACTGGACGGGATCCGCATGCCTATATGCCTATATGCCTATATGCCTATACGCCTATGTGCCTATTGCACCGCGAACACCAGCACGCTGTTGCCGCGCTTGAAGTCCAGTTGCGTGTTGCCGCCGGCCGCCACCGCGATGTACTGCTTGCCGCCGACCATGTAGGACACCGCCGGCGCATTCACGCCCGCGCCGCACTGGTACTCCCACAGCTTCTTGCCGGTGGCAGCGTCGAAGGCGCGGAACAGGCCGTTGCCTTCACCGTTGAAGACCAGGCCGCCCGCCGTCGCGAGCACGCCGCCGATCAGCGGCTGGTCGGTCTTGTAGTCCCACACCACCTTGCCGGTATCGATGTTCACCGCGGAGAGCTTGCCCCACTGCGCTTCGGCCGGGATGGTCTTGAAGGCGCCGCCAAGCCAGAGCTTGCCGCCCGGGTAGGGAGAGGCTTCCACCTGGTACGTCATGGGCTGGTGCAGGTTGGCGGCATAGGCCATCCGCGTCTTCGGGCTGAAGGCCATCGGCGACCATTCCACGCCGCCGTTGGCGCCCGGTAGCATGCGCGCGCCGGCGGCCGTGGGCAGGGTCCACATGTCTTCCTGCGGGATCATGGCTTGTGAGAAGCGGATCAGGCGACCGTCGCGGCGGTCATGCACATAGACGTGGCCGGTCTTGCCGCCGTGGATCACGCCGGGAATCATCTGGCCGTTCTTGTCGCGCACGTCGACCAGGATCGGCGGGCTGGCGGCATCCAGGTCCCACACGTCATGGGCGATGTACTGCGAGTGCCATTTGTAGGCGCCGGTATCCAGGTCCACCGCGACCATCGAATCGGTATAGAGATTGTCTCCGGGGCGGATGGCGCCATACAGGTCGGGCGAAGGATTGCCCACCACGAAGATCGCCATCTTGTTCTTGCGGTCGATCGCCGGCGGCATCCACACGCCGCCACCGAGCGCCTTGTAGAAGTCCCCGCCCTTGTCCGCGAGCTGCTTCTTCTCGGCCGCGATGTCGCGCTTCATGTCGCGCCCGGTCGCGTCCTTGGTGGCCCACACGCCTTCATGGCCTTTTTCGGGGATGGTGTAGAAGGTCCACAGCAGCTTGCCGTCGGTGGCGCTATACGCCTTGAGGAAGCCACGGATGCCGTACTCGCCGCCGTTGGTGCCGATCAGGATCTTGTCGTCCACGACCACCGGCGCCATGGTTTCCGAGTAGCCCAGTTCCGGGTTCGCGATCTGGGTTTCCCACAGCAGCTTGCCGGTCTTGGCGTCCAGCGCGACCAGCTTGGCGTCGAGCGTGCCCATGAAGAGGCGGTCGCCGGCGACGGCTACCCCGCGGTTGTTGGGGCCGCAGCAGAAGGTCGTGATCGGCCCCATCTTGTGCTTGTAGTGCCAGAACTCCTTGCCGGTCACGGCATCGATGGCATAGACGTGGTTATAGGACGTGGTCAGGAACATCACGCCGTTGATGACGATCGGTGCGGTCTCCATGGACTCGAGCACGGCGGTCTGGAACAGGAACGCCGGCTTCAGCCTTGCCACATTCTTGGTGTTGATCTGGCTGCCCGGGTAGTAGCGCGTCTGCACGTAGGAGCCATTGGAATGCACCCAGTCGTTCGCGTTGTTGCCGGCCGCGTCGAGCTGTGCCTGTGTCACCGGCGGCAGGGGCCGGGTCATGGCCGCGCCCGGGGTGGTCGCGCCGCCCTGGCTCTCGTCCGCGCCGAAGGCTGCGGGCATGAGCGCGGCGGCCACGGCGGCCAGCGCAAGCAACAGCAAGGGGAGGGTCAACCGGGTATGGCTGCGCGAAGAGAGCATGGGAAGCTCCTTTTTGAATTTCCGTGCCCCGGCTTTCCCAGGGCGAAAGCGTGTGCTTGTCGCACACTGTGGCGGCCCGGGTCACATGCAGTATAGGCAAGAGTGCAGGCAAAACAACCCGCATTGCAGTGGGTGCTTAAACCATGCTCGCCGCGCTGCAACATGCGTGCGGACGTTCCTTGAAATTGCGCGTCTTACCCACCACACTTAGCCGGCGAAGGTGTCGCGATGAGACTGGCAACGTAGTCAACGGCAGCGGCGGGAGACGGACATGAACGGACGCACTGGATGGCGCGCGGGGCTTGCCGCTGCGTTGCTATGTGGCATGGGCGTGCTGTGCCTGCCGGCCAATGCCGACGACGACATCAGCCTCAATGCCCGCCTGCTTGCCGCCGCCCGGGCCGGCGACACGGCGGCGGTGAGCGCATCGCTGCAGCAAGGCGCGGCGGTGAATGCACGCAACCGCATCGGCGATACGCCGTTGCTCACCGCGGCCAAGCGCGGGCTGACCGACATGGCGCGCACGCTGGTCGAGCATGGCGCCGACGTCAGCCAGGCCAACGTCCAGGGCGTGACGCCGTTGATGGCCGCGGCCTTCGGCGGCTTTGAGGAGATCGTGGCGATGCTGCTGGCGCGCCATGCGGAGCTGGCCGCCACGGATCGCGTCGACAAGACCGCCATGATCTACGCGGCCGGCGAGGGCCATGCCGGCGTGGTGCGGCAACTGCTGGGCGCCGGCGTGGACGTCAACACCCGGTACGCAAATGGGCTTACCGCGCTGATGTGGGCGGCCGGCTACGACAAGGTCGAGACGGTGCGCCTGCTGCTGTCCAGAGGCGCCCGGCCCGAGCTGCGCGACAACCGCGGGCTGACCGCGCGGGAGATTGCCGATCAGGCTGGCGCGAAGACGGTCGCCGGCTTGCTGAGCGCGCAGCACTGATCGCCGCTCATGGCGCATCGAGCGTGCCCGCGCTCTTCGGGTACGTGACGATGCCCCAGTTCAGCGCGATGCCATCCAGCTGGCGCACCGGCTGGTAGGTCTGCGCATCGACCACCAACACTGCGTTGGAGCGGCCGCACGCAATCAGCAACCGCGCATCGTCGGGCGTAAAGCTGAAGTGCCAGCAGCGCTTGCCGATGTCGATGTTGGCGATATTTTCATAGTTGTTTGCATCGAACACCTGCAGCGTGTCCGCACGCGATGCAGCGATGAACAGACGCTTGCCGGCCCGGTCGAATGCGACGCCATACGGCCCGGTGCGGGTCGGCACGGTCTGCAGCACGCGGTAGTCCGCGGCATCGAGCACCAGGAAGCTATTGCTCGACTCCAGCGTGACGATGTAGCGCCGTCCGTCCGGGCTCACCTTGATGCCGCGTGGCCGCGAGCCCTGCGGCGCGTTCAGCAGCCTGACCCGCTGCCCGCTCGCGCGCGCGTAGACCGAGATCGTATCGTCGCCTTCATTGGTGACCAGCAGCTGGCGGCCGTCGGGCGAGAACTCGATGCCTTCGGTTTCCAGCCCGCTGGGAATGGCGCGGGCGATGCGCCACTGCGCGAGGTCGATCACTGCGATTTCCGCCGGGGCCGGCGCGTCGTCGCCAGCCTTGGAGGGCTTCGGCGCGCCCGCCGTCCCTGCGCGCTCGCCGGGCTCATAGGTGACAAAGGCCTGGCCGCCGGAGACCCGCACGAACTCGGGATTCTGCCCGATGGGCAGGCGCTTGATCACCTGCCCGTTGCGCGTGTCGATCACGGAGAGATCGCCGGTGGCCTTGTTGGCGGTCAGCAGGTATTTGCCATCCGCGGTGAGCGCGAGGCCACGCGGGCCCTTGCCACCGGGATCGAGCATGCGCGTGACCTCAAGCCGGTCGAGGTCGATCACCGCAACGCCGCCGCTCTCGCTTGTCACGTAGGCGGTGGCGGCGCGCGAGCTCACCGTGCCCCCCAGCCCCGCGCACAGGGCCAGCATCGCGACGCCACGCTTGCGCGAACTCCCCATTGCCGCCATGTTTGCCTCCACTTGCTTGTTTGCCACTGCATTCGCCGGATCGGTTCATTCTTGGCGAGGGCGCCGCGCTTGCCAAGGTATTCCTGCGCGCTAGCGCCCGCCCCATTCATAGCGCACGCCCACCAGGAAGAGCCGCGGCGCGCCGGGCGCGACGAAGCGCTCGACCGGCACCGCCGCGCCGGGCCGCAGCAGCGTGCCGCCGGGAAACACGTTGAGGCCTGCCTGCCCATAGGTTTCATAACGGCGGTCCAGCACATTGTCGACGCGCGCATAGAGCTGCCAGCGCGCATCGACCTGCCAGCTCGCCCGCAGGTTGAACAGCACGAAGCCAGCGGTGCGCGCCAGGCGCGGATCCTGTGCGCTCAGCGCGCCGTCCTCAACGCCGGCCACCGGGCGCGACGACGATGCGACCATGGAGCCGCCGAGCGTAACCGACTCGGTTGCGCGCCAGTCTGCGCTCAGCTTGAAGCTATGCAGCGGCACGCCCGCCATGCGCGTGCCGGGGCGCACGTTGACGGGCGCCGCGAACGGCGTCTGGATCTGGCCGTCCGCCTGGTAGGTGGATTGCAGGTAGCTGTAGCTCGCGCGCAGCATCACCCGGCCCAGCCGCTGGCGCAGTCCGAGCTCTAGCCCCTGGCTGCGGGTCTTGGGGAAGTTGGTGAAGTAGCCGAGCGGGCTGACCGGCGAGCGCTGGAACAGGATGTCGTCGCGGTTGTCGCTGCGGTACAGCGCCAGCGTGAGGTCGGTGGCATCGCTAGCCTTCCAGCGCCCGCCGAACTCCACCGTGCGCGACACCACCTGGCGCAGGTACGGGTCCGCCTGCAGGCCGGTGGGCAGCTGGCAGGCGTTGGCCGGATCCGCGCAGCCCAGCTCGATCGCGGTCGGCATGCGCGTGCCTTGCGAGGCCGAGGCAAAGACCGTGAGGCCGCTTCGCAACGGGTGCGAGATGCCGAGCGAAGGATTGAGCTTCGAGAACGTGAAGCGTTCGTCGGACGCGTTCGGCAAGCTCAGCACGGTGTGCGTGCTCGAGGTGTTCCAGCGCGCGCTCGCGGTGAGGTAGCTGTGCGGCAGCAGCTTGATGGTATCGGAGGCATACAGGCTGACGGTGCTGGTGCGGCCATCGAGCGAGGCATTGGTGGTGGGCGTGGCGCCGGGGTCCGCCACCGCCACGCGATCGTCGTTGAAGCTGGCGGGCTGCGTGTCCTGGCGATACGTTGCGCGGCTCAGGGCAAAGGCCGCGCCCAGTACCGCGTTGTGGACGTCGCCCGTATGCGACCACTGCCCGGACAGCCCGTAGTCATGCGTGTTGACGGTCGCGGTATTGAGCACCGCGCTGGCCGGCGCGGCGCTTGGCTCGCAACCGGCATTGCCAGCATTGCCCTGGCAGCCGAGCAAGGTGTCGAGGTAGTCGTTGCTGACATCGCCGGTGCTGGCCTTTGCGTGCCCCAGGCGAGCGTAAACCGTCAGCGCGAGCTGGTCCTCGGCGTTGAACTGGTGCGTGCCGTTCAGCGTGACCTGCAGCGAGCGCGTGCGGGTAATGTCCGGCGCGGTGTAGATGGCGTTGCGCTGGCTGCCGTAAATACTGTCCGGCAGCAGGCCGTTGCCGGACAGGCGGCTGCTGCTGCCCAGCACGCTCACGCTCCATTGCGTATCGGTGGTGGAGCGGCCGAGCTTGGCGAACAGGTTGCCCAGGCTGCTGCCGGAGTGCTGGCGCCAGCCGTCCTCGCGAAAGCCCGTGCCCGCCACGAAGGCGTGCCAGCCGTCGCCGAGCACGTTGCCCGCGCTCACATCGAGCCGCGCGCGGCCGTGGCTGCCGAGGCTCAGGTCAGCCTCCACGCCGGGATGTGTCTCGCCGGACTTGGTGGTCAGCGCCAGCGCGCCGCCAAGCGCGTTGAGGCCGTAGAGCGGATTGCTGCCGGGCACCAGCGTGATGGTGCTGATCGCAGCCTCGGGGATTGCCGTCCAGTCGACCACATCGCCCAGCGCGGCATTCTGGCGTACGCCATCCAGGTAGAGCGCGATGCCCTGCGCTGCGCCCAGGGTGGAGGACAGGCGGTAGCCGCGATAGAGGATGTCCTTCTGGAACGGATTGCCCTGCACGTCGTTGATCACCACGCTGTCCATGGTTTCGCCGAGGAACGAGGACAGGTTGCCGGACTTGGCGCGCTCCATGTCGGCGTCCGTCGCGGTCTGCACATTGCCGGGAAACGCCTCGCGCGGGATGGAGAATGAAGGCAGCGGCGCGGGTGCGACCACGGTGAACTCGCGCAGGTTGTGGACCTCGTCGGCCGGCGGCGCTGTTTCCGGCGTCTGGGCGGCCACGCCCGCCGGTGCGCCCGCTGCCAGCGCCACCAGTGCCACCCGAGCGCAGCCGGCTGCCGTGCGCTGCGCGGCGGGCGCGAGCCTTGAGCGGCGCGGACAGGGGAGGGCGAGGGCCATTACCTTCTCCGTCGGGACAAGGGCGCAGCGCAGGGGATGCCGGGTGATGCCGGGTGATGCAAGTGCTACTTACTGTAGTGCACAGTGTGGCAAGCGCCAAATCGATCACGCGGCGGCAGCGAGCCGGCGGCGCGCGCTGCATTTTTCGCCTAGAGTTTGAAGGCGTGCCAAGCGCACCGCACCCGCATGCTGTCTTGCAGCACCCCGCTCTTCACCGGATCGAGGAGTCCACCATGCCGTTTGCTGAACCCGTCGAACGCATCGCATCCATCGACCGGCGCCGCCGCTTGCTCACCGGCAGCGTTAGCCTCGCCTTGCTGGCGATGTGGCTGGGGATCTCGCCCTCGCGCTTGCGCGCGCAGGCTAGCCGGGATGGCGCGCCCATGCCCATTGGCGTGATCGGCTCGGGCCGCATCGGCGGCACGCTGGGCGGCCTGTGGGTGAAGGCTGGCCATCCCGTGCTGTTCTCCTCGCGCCACCCGGATGAGATCAAGCCGCTGGTCGAGAAGCTCGGCCCGCTTGCCCGCGCGGGCACGGTGGCCGAGGCGCTGGCCTTTTCCAATGTGATTCTTCTCGCCGTCCCTTACAAGGCCTTGCCTGACCTCTCGGCGGAGTACGGCAAGGCCTTTGCCGGCAAGGTGGTGGTGGATGCGACCAATGCCGTGCGTGCGCGCGATGGCGCCGTAGCCGAAGAGGCGATGCGCAAAGGCATCGGCATCACCACCGCAAAGTACCTGCGTGGCGCGCGCATCGTGCGTGCCTTCAATTTCATGGGCGCCACCAACTTCGCGAACATGAACCACCGGGCCGAGGGCCTGATCGCGGTGCCGATCGCCGCCGACGATCCAAAGGCGCTGCGCATTGGCGAGCAGCTGGTGCGCGATGCCGGCTTCGAGCCGGTGGTGGTTGGCCGGCTGGCCACGGCCGACAGCTTTGCCCCGGGCGGCCCGCTGTTCCACCAGATCGGCTCGGCCGACGCCATGCGCGCGCGCATCGCGGAGCTAGGCGGGAAGATGGGGGCGGCAGGCGCTGCGTCCAAATAAGAACGGCGCTGGCCAGCCCGCCCGAGCGGGCTTAGCCGCGCCAGGCGCCCTTCATCCAGACCCAGCCGCCGCCTTCGAAGCGCCAGACCCAGTGTCCGGGGACCCAGTAGGCGTGCTGCGCGGGCATGACCGTGATCTGCTCCACGATCACGGGCGGCATCACCGGCACCGGCTGCTGGACCCAGCGGCCGTGCACCCAGAACCAGTCGTTGCCCTCCCACTTCCAATGGCCCGGCACCCAGTTCCAGCCGTAGGCCGGCGCGGGACCGCGGTCCTCGTGCACCGGCGGCGGCATGTTGCGCACCACCTGGTGAGGCGGCGGTGGCGGCGGCTGCCGTACTACCACGCGTTCGGTCACGCAGCCGGCGAGGCTGCCGAGCACGGCCAGCGAGGCGAGCGCCGGCAGGGCGCTGCGGAGCAGGCGGCGGCGCATGGGCGCATGAGGTTTGCTGGTTGCCATTTCTCTATGTCCTGTGGAATCTGATTTGCGGTCAAGCGTCGTCTAAGGGGCGGCCCCGGGGCGGCATGCGCAATGACCTTGGGACCGATATCGTCCTTAACGAGGCAAGCGCTGCGCCGCGGGACAAGCACAGGGAAAGACTTTGTAATTGAGTATTACGCGCCCCAAATGAAAAACCGCAGCCAGGGGGGCTGCGGTTGCGGCGGGCGGCCATCGCTGGCCGCCGGGGCGGTGCTTCAGGCTGGGTCAGGCCGGCACTGGCGCGTTGGCGCTGGTCTGCCGGCCGCGGAAGTCCGTCCAGCACAGCGCCTTGAAGTCGTACAGCTTGCAGCGGCGCGCCGTATGGAAATACCAGCGCCAGGTGAAGTTCTGGATGATGATGCGGCCCGGCAGCGCGTGCTCCAGCAGCGCCTGCGCACGCTTGAGGCGGTACAGCGGCACGCTCATGTCCACGTGGTGCGCGGTGTGCTCCATGATGTGATGCAGCGCCGCGCCGATGCCATAGCGAAAGCGCAGGTGCACGGTAGTGGAGACGAAGGGCTGGGCGCGCGCCCACATGGCCTTGGTATCGTACCAGGCCACGCTGGTGTGGGTGTGGTGCACGTAGAGCACGAAGCCCACGGTGAAATTCCAGACCAGGAACGGCAGCACGAAGCCCAGCCCGACCAGCAGCGCGACCGACTGGCCGGTGGCAATTGCCAGCCACGCCAGCGCGCCGATCCACGCGGCGCCGAACAGGGCCACCAGCGCGCAGTCCCACATGAAGACGGCGCGGCGCGTGGGCATCTGGCGGCGGCTGGGGAAGAACATCTTGAACCACCAGATCTCGACCAGGTAGTACAGGCCCGCGCCAAAGCCGGTGCGGTAGACGCGCTCCAGCGCACGGCGCCAGCGCGGCAGCGCCTGGAATTCATCCAGCGAGTAAGGCGCCCAGACAAAGTCGAAGCCCTTGAGGTTGGAGTAGCCGTGGTGGACCACGTTATGGCCCACTTCCCACAAGCTGTAGGGCGTGAGCGACGGCAGGAAGGTCAGCCGGCCCAGCCATTTGTTCAGGCCGCGCCGGGGCGTCAGGCTCTGGTGGCAGGCATCGTGGCCGATGATGAACAAGCGGGCGATGACCAGCCCCGTCACCACGCTGGCGGCCAGCTTGGCGAGCCAGTGGGAGAACAGCACCACCCCGGCCAGCGCGGCCAGGAACAGCGCGGTGTCCAGCGCGAACAGCGCCAGCGCGCGCGGCGTGCTGCGCGCGCCAAGCGGGATCAGCCAGCCGCGGATGATCTTGCGCGAAGGCAGGGGGGCGTCAGGGGAAATCGGCTCCGGAAAGGAAGCTTGCTGCGTGGCAATCATGCAAAAACCTTCAGTTGTCGAACGCGGGGTCGGGTGCCTGGATAGGCCCGAGACTGGCGATGCGCGGCCACAGGACAGGCCGATGGTGTGACAGCTTAGAAGGATTGCGTGACAGGGGTGTTGATCCGGGTCAAGCCGATGCGGCCGGACCCGGTGCGACGCAGTAAAAAGTGATGCTTAGTGCGTGGCGGAGGCCGGCGCGCTTGCCGGCTCGCCCATCACATAGACCTCGCCGATGACGCGGTCGTCACCCAGCATGGCGAAGGCGAACAATTGCTCTTCCAGCGTTTCCGAGCGCTCGCTGCGGCGCGCGATCAGCGGCGTGGCCTGCGGGTCGAGCACGATGAAGTCGGCCTCGCAGCCCGGCGTGAAGCTGCCCACGCGCTCGCTCCAGCCCAGTGCGTCGGCGGCAGCGCGGGTGGCCAGGTAGAACATGCGCAGCGCGGTGAGGTGGTAGCCGCCCATGCGTGCCACCTTGTGGGCGGCGTTCATGGTGCGCAGCATCGAGAACGAGGTGCCGCCGCCCACGTCGGTGGCCAGCGTCACGTTGAGGCGGTGCGCGTCGGACTGGTGGAAATCATAGAAGCCGCTGCCCAGGAACAGGTTGGAGGTGGGGCAGTGCGCCACCGCGGCGCCGCTGTCGGCCAGCCGCTTGCGATCGTCCTGGTCCAGGTAGATGGCGTGGCCGTAGAGCGCGCCCGGGCGCAGCAGGCCGTAGTGGTCATAGATGTCGAGATAGCTGCGCGCTTGCGGGAACAGCTCGGCCACCCACTTCACTTCGTCGCGGTTTTCCGCCACGTGGGTCTGGATGAAGGCATCGGGATACGCCTTGGCCAGTTCGCCGCAGGCTTCCAGCTGCGCTTCGCTGGAGGTGGGCGCGAAGCGCGGCGTGATGGCGTACGACAAGCGATTCTTGCCGTGCCAGCGCGAGATCAGGTCGGCCGAGTCGCGCGCGCCGGACTCGGCGGTATCGCGCAGGAACTCGGGGCAGTTGCGGTCCATCATCACCTTGCCGGTGACGAGACGCAGGTTGCGGCGATCGGCTTCGGCGAACAGCGCATCCGCCGAGGCCGTGTGCACCGTGCTCCAGGCCACCGCGCTGGTGGTGCCGTTGCGCAGCAGTTCGTCGGCGAAGAAGCCGGCGACGGCTGCGGCGTACTCCGGCTCGGCAAAGCGGCGCTCCTCGGGGAACGTATAGGTCTCCAGCCAGTGCAGCAGGCCGGGCGAAGGCGAGGCGATGATGTCGGTCTGCGGGTAGTGCACGTGCGTGTCGATAAAGCCTGGCACGATCAGCTTGCCACGGCGGTCGATCACTTCGGCGCCGGCCGGGATCTGGTCGGCCAGGTCGGCATGGTTGCCAACCGCGGCGACATGCCCGGCGGTGACGATCAGCACCCCGTCTTCCCAATACTGATACGCGTCGTCATGAAACTGGGGGTCGCGCAGAAAGTGCAGCACGCGGCCACGGATGGCGCGGGTGATGGACTGGGTGGGGGGCGTGGTCGTCATAGCGATGTCTCGTGGGCGCCGGCGCGCGCATGGCGCGCCGGCATCTTGGTGTGAGCCGCGCTCAGGCCGTGGAGGCCGCGGCGGGCAGCGGGGATTGCCAGAAGTGGTCGACTTCGGCGAGGAAAGCCGTCTTTTGCGAGGCAGGCAGGAACGACGCCTCGAAACTGTTGCGGGCCAGCTTGTGGCCATCGGCCGCGGTCAGCGGCAGGGCTTCGAAGGTGGCTTCCCAGTTCGCGTTCATATAGCCGCCGAAATAGGCGGGGTCGTCGGAGTGCAGCGTGACCAGCACGCCGGCTTCCAGCAGGCGGTGCAGGGAGTGGTCGCGCAGGTCCGGGTAGACCTTGAGCTTCTGGTTGGACAGCGGGCAGACCGTCAGCGCCACGCGCTCGCGGGCCAGCCGCTCGACCAGTGCCGGGTCGTCGATCGCGCGCACGCCGTGGTCGATGCGCTCCACCTTGAGGATGTCGAGCGCGTCGGTCACGTATTGCGCCGGGCCTTCCTCGCCGGCATGCGCCACCAGGTGCAGGCCGAGCTCGCGGGCGCGGGCAAACACGCGGGCGAACTTCTCCGGCGGGTTGCCCTGCTCGGAGGAATCCAGCCCGACGCCGACAAAGCGGTCGCGGTAGGGCAGCGCGGCTTCCAGCGTGGCGAAGGCGTCCTCCTCGGAGAGGTGGCGCAGGAAGCAGAGGATCAGGCTGCTGGAAAAATCGTACTGCGTGCGGGCCTGGGCCAGCGCGTCGGAAATGCCGTCGATCACCACGTTGATCGGCACGCCGCGTTCGGTGTGCGTCTGCGGGTCGAAGAAGATCTCGGCGTGGCGCACGTTGTCGGCGACGGCGCGCTGCACGTAGGCCATCGTCATGTCGAAGAAATCGTCCTCGGTCAGCAGCACGCTGGCGCCGGCGTAATAGATATCGAGGAACGACTGCAGGTCGGTGAAGGCGTAGGCCTCGCGCAGGGCTTCCACGCTGGCGTACGGCAGCTTGACCTTGTTGTGCTGGGCCAGCCGGAAGATCAGCTCAGGCTCGAGCGTGCCTTCGATATGGACATGCAGTTCCGCCTTGGGCGTCTGGCGAATACGGTCTGCGAGCGCGGCATCGAGCGTCATGGGGTTCCTTTTGCGGTCTTGGTTTGCGTCGTGCTCGTCGCTTTGCCGCTGCGGCCCGCGGTCAGCGCGCCCAGATGGGCGAGGCGCTGGTCGCGAACCTGCAACAGCTGGGCGACGATGGCAACCGCAATCATAGCCGGAGCCTTGTCCGTGATGCCGGAGACGCCCATCGGGCACGTCATTTCCGCAAAGCGGGAAGGGTCAATCCCGTGCTCCGCCATGCGATGCTCGAAGCGCGCGCGCTTGGTCTTGGAACCGATCAAACCGAAGTAGGCGAAGTCATCGCGCCGCAAGATCCGCTCGCACAGCGTCTGGTCCAGTGCGTGGCTGTGCGTCATCACAAGGAAGTAGCTGCCGGCCGGCGCATGGTCGACCACGGCTTCGGGGATGTCGCTGGCTTCCGGGGTGACGTTATCGGGCAGGTCGGACGGGAACAAGGTGTCGCGCTCATCCACCCAGTGCACCTGGCACGGCAGGTTGGCCAGCACCTTGACCAGCGCATGGCCCACGTGCCCGGCGCCGAACAGCACCACGTGCAGCTCGTCCGGCACCAGGGTGTCGGTCCAGCCGCCGTCCGCATGCAAGGTCACCGAGGGCAGCAGCGCCGGCGCCGCGGCGTGCTGCACCGCGCCGGTGCGCGGCACCGTGCGCATCAGCGAGCGGCCGGTGCCGAACGCGGCCTGCACCGCGTCCAGCCACGGCAGGTCGGCCTCGCCCAAAACCTCGAAGGCGAGCAGTACCACGCCGCCGCAGCATTGCCCCAGCGCCGGGCCCAGCGGGATGCGCACGATCTGCCGCATTGCATCGCCCTCGGCCAGCATGGTGCGGGCGATTTCCATGCCGCGCCATTCGAGATGGCCGCCGCCGATGGTGCCAACCAGTTCGTCGGCGGTCACCAGCATGCGCACGCCCGCCTCGCGCGGGGCGGAGCCTTTCACCTCGGCGATGGTGACCATCGCCACCGGCACGCCCGCGCGCACCCAGCGGGTGGCGTCGGCGAAGCGGAAGGGTTTGAGGGGTGCGTCCTGCATGGTGATGCCTTATAAGGTTGATGCTTTGCCTTGGGGTAAGGCGGCGGCGCTTTACGTCGTTACATCGTTGCGGTCTTCAGCGAGGGTGGTCTGTGGGCGCATCCGTCAAGCCACCTCGCCTCACTGCACCACCGGCACAGCCACCCGCACCGCATCCACCGCATCCAGAATCGCCTCGCTCGTCGCAGGCGCCACCAGCGGCGGATTCACCTTGTAATCCCCCACGCTGGCCACCGCATCGCGGATCGCGAAGAACACCGAGAACGGCAGCAGCAGCGGCGGCTCGCCCACGGCCTTGGACCGATGGATGCTGTCCTCCGCATTGTCGTTCTGGAACAGCCGCACGTAAAAATCTTCCGGGCAGTCGTTGACGGTCGGGATCTTGTAGGTGGAGGGCGCATGCGTCATCAGCTTGCCGTCCTTGTTCCACCACAACTCCTCGGTGGTCAGCCAGCCCATGCCCTGGATAAAGCCGCCTTCGACCTGGCCGATATCGATGGCCGGGTTGAGCGAGCGCCCGGCGTCGTGCAGCACGTCGGCGCGCAGCAGGCGCCATTCCCCGGTGAGCGTGTCCACCAGCACTTCGGAGCAGGCCGCGCCATACGCGAAGTAGTAGAACGGCCGGCCCTGCAGCTTGGACTGGTCCCAGTACAGCTTGGGCGTGGTGTAGAAGCCATCGGACCACAGCTGCACGCGCGCCACATAGGCTTGCCGCGCGAGGTCGCTGAAGTCCAGGCGGAGTTCGCCCGCCACCACCAGGTCGTCGCCGAACTGCACGCTGTGCGCATCCACGCCAGCCTGGCGCGCGGCAAATGCTGCAAGGCGCTCGCGGATCTGGCGGGCGGCGTCCTGCGCGGCCTTGCCGTTGAGGTCGGTGCCGGTGGAGGCGGCGGTGGCCGAGGTGTTGGCCACCTTGCTGGTATCCGTGGCGGTCACGCGCACGCGTTCCAGCCGGATGCCGAGTTCATGCGCTACCACCATCGCCACCTTGGTGTTCAGGCCCTGGCCCATCTCGGTGCCGCCGTGGTTCACCAGCACCGAGCCGTCGTTGTACACGTGCACCAGCGCGCCGGCCTGGTTGAAGTGCGCCACGTTGAAGGAGATGCCGAACTTTACCGGGGTGAGGGCGATGCCCTTCTTCAGCACCGGGCTGCTCGCATTGAAGGCGCGCGTGGCCTCGCGGCGCTCTCGGTAGGCGCTGGTCGCTTCGAGCTCGTCGAGCAGTTCGTGGATGACATTGTCTTCCACGGTCTGGCCGTAAGGCGTGACATTGCGCTCGGTCTTGCCGTACAGGTTGGCGCGGCGCACGTCGAGCGCATCGCGGCCCACGGTGCGTGCCACGTTGTCGAGGATGTACTCCATGGCAAAGGCGCCCTGCGGGCCGCCGAAGCCGCGAAAGGCGGTATTGCTCTGCGTGTTGGTCTTGCCGCAGTAGCCGTCGATCTCCACATTCGGCAGCCAGTAGGCGTTGTCGAAGTGGCAGATGGCGCGGGTCATCACCGGGCCGGACAGGTCCGCCGAAAAGCCGGCGCGCGAGACCATTTCCACCGACACGCCGTCGAGACGGCCTTGGGCATCGTGGCCGACTTCGTAGTCGAAGACGAAGTCGTGGCGCTTGCCGGTGATCATCATGTCATCGTCGCGGTCCGGGCGCAGCTTGACCGGGCACAGCAGCTTCCACGCGGCCAGCGCGGCGCAGCAGGCGAACATTGCAGACTGCGATTCCTTGCCGCCGAAGCCGCCGCCCATGCGGCGGCACTCCACCAGCACCTGGTGCGCGTGCCAGCCCAGCATATGCGCCACCGCATGCTGCATCTCGGTGGGGTGCTGGGTCGAGCACCACACGTGCATGCCGTCATTCTCCTTGGGCGCGGCGTAGGCGATCTGGCCTTCCAGGTAGAACTGCTCCTGGCCGCCCAGGCGGATATTGCCCTTGTCCCGATGAAGCGCCGCGGCGATATGGCTGGCCGGCTCGCCGCGCGTCAGGTGCATCGGCGGCAGCACATAGCTGCCGGCCTGGTGGGCCGCCTCGGGCGACAGCACCGGCGCCAGGTCTTCGTATTCGACAGCCCCCAGGCGTGCCGCACGGCGCGCGGCGTCGTGCGAGGTCGCCACCACCACGAACATCGGCTGGCCGATGAATTGCACCAGGCCATTGGCCAGGATGGGGTCGTCGTGGATGATCGGGCCGCATTCGTTGGCGGCGGGGATGTCCTCGGCGGTCAGCACTGCCACCACGCCCGGCGCGGCGCGCACCTTGTCGAGCGAGATCGACTTGATGCGGGCGTGGGCGCGGGTGCTCATGCCGAGCGCGGCGTGCAGCGTGCCGGCCAGCTCGGGGATGTCGTCGGTGTAGGTGGCCGTGCCGGCCACATGCAGGTGGGCCGATTCGTGCGGGCGCGATACGCCCACTTGCGGCGTCGACACGGCGGTCCTGGCTTCGATCGCGGCGTCGAGCAGGAAGGGTTCGGTTTGCTTGTTCATGCCGATCTCTCCTTACGCGGTGACGGTGGCGGTGGTCGCGCCCGCGCCGATGGCGCGGACATTGACGGCGGCGGCGGGCAGCGCGTCGGCGCGCGTCTCCAGCCAGAAGCGGTACAGCAGGTTGGCGGCGCCCCGGCTGCGGTAGGCAGCGGTGGCGCGCATGTCGGACAGCGGGGTGAAGTCCTGCGACAGCGCGCTCATGGCGGCGCGGGCGGTGGCTTCCGTCCAGGGCTGGCCAACCAGCGCGGCTTCGGCATGTGCGCCGCGCTTGGGCGTGGCGGCCATGCCGCCGAAGGCCACGCGCGCATGCCGGATCGCGCCGCCCTCGATGGTCAGCGCAAAGGCGGCGCACACCGCGGAAATGTCTTCGTCAAAACGTTTCGACAACTTGTAGGTGCGCAAGTGCTGGGGGCCCGCCAGCGGCACGCGCAGCGCCGCGACGAATTCGCCTTCGGCCATGGCGGTCTTCTGATAGGCCAAGTAGAGGTCCTCCAGCGGCAGGGTGCGGCGCGCGTCGCCGCGCTGCAGCACCACTTCGGTGCCAAGCGCGATCAGCACGGGCATGGAGTCGCCGATGGGCGATCCGTTGGCGATATTGCCGCCCAGCGTACCGGCGTTGCGGATCGGCAGGGAAGCGAAACGCTTCCACATTTCTTCCAGCTCGGGATGGATGTCGTTGAGCGCGGCGTAGGCGCGCTCGAGCGAGACCGCCGCGCCGATTTCCAGCGCGCCATCCACTTGCCCGATGCTGTTCAGGTCAGCCACCTGGCCCACGTACAGCAGGTTGCCCAGCTCGCGGAACTGCTTGGTCACCCACAGCCCCACGTCGGTGCTGCCGGCCAGGATGCGCACGCCGGGTTCGGCGGCCTTGATGGCGGCAAAGGCCGACGCCGTGCGGGGCGCGTAGAAATGCTGCCCTTCGGCGCTGTAGTGGAAGGTGTTGTCGCGCTGCAGCGAGCGCAGCGTGTCGGCGATCTGGCGCGGGTCCAGCTTGCTGGCCTGCGGCGCCGGCAGCGCCATCATGCGCTGGCCGGCCTCGATGATGGGGCGGTAGCCGGTGCAGCGGCACAGGTTGCCGGTCAGGGCGTCGCAGATGGCCTCGCGCGCCGGGGCGCGGCCGGTGCCGGCGTCCTCGGATTTTTGCTGGTAGAGCGCCCACAGCGACATGACGAAGCCGGGGGTGCAGAAACCGCACTGGGAGCCATGGCACTCCACCATCGCCTGCTGCACCGGGTGCAGCGCGCCGTCGGCCTGGCGCAGGTCTTCCACGGTGATCAGCGCGCGGCCGTCCAGGGTGGGCAGGAACTGGATGCAGGAATTGACCGCCTTGAACTCGACCTGGCCGTTTTCGCCCAGCTCGCCAAGCACCACGGTGCACGCCCCGCAATCGCCTTCGGCGCAGCCCTCCTTGGTGCCCGTGCAGCGCGCGTCCTCGCGCAGGTACTGCAGCACGGTGCGGGTAACGGGCGCGTCAGCGACCTCCGTCACCTTGCCCCGGTGGTAAAAGCGGATGGTTTGCGTCTCCATGGTGTCTTCTCTCTTTGTGGATGGGGCCAAACATAGCACTGACGCCGACGATGCAATATTCGGCCCAGGTGATATGCCCCATCAAGGGGGAGAGCATTCCGGCGGCGCGACTAGCGCGGCGGCCACCGGATTTGACCAATGACGGGGTGCCTGACATACACTATGCGCCGTTCCCATTCCCCACGCCACCGGCCGCGAAGCGCGCCAGGCGCCCCCTCGCCATGCACGGACGCGACCATCTCGACACCTATTTGCTGCGGGTGCTGCACACCCTGCTCACCGAGCAGAGCGTGACCCGCACCGCGGTCCGGCTCGGCCAATCGCAGCCCGCCATCAGCAATACGCTCAAGCGGCTAAGGGAAATCACGGGGGATGCCATCCTGGTGCGCGGCAAGAGCGGCATGGTGCCCACCGAGCGCGGCCGCGAGCTGCTGCAGCTGGCCGAACAGAGCCTTGCCGCCATGGACCGCATCGCCCGGCCACCCCAGCATTTCGACCCGGCCACCACTACACGTACCTTCCACCTGGGCGCGCCGGACTACCTGGACGCTTTCTTCCTGCCCAATATCGTCGAGCGGGTGCGCCGGCTGGCGCCCGGCGCCAAGCTGTTCGTGCACCCGATGACGTCATCGAGCGACTTCCTCGACAGCCTGGAGCAGGGACAGCTCGACATCGTGGTAGGCAACTGGCTGTCGCCGCCAGAACACCTGCATATTTCGCCGTTGTTCGACGATGAGGTGGTGTGCATGCTGGGGGCGCAGCATCCGCTGGCGCGCAAGGGGCTGACCCTCAAGCATTACCTGGAGATGCCGCACCTGGCGCCGGCGCCGTATGCGTCGATGCAGCGCAGCATGATCGACCAGGCGCTGGCCGAGCAGGGGTACAAGCGGAATATCCAGGTCACGCTGCCATATTTCGGGCTCGTGCCTTATGTGTTGATGAAGACGGATATGGTGTTCACCACCGGGCGGCAATTTGCTGCGCATTATGCGCAGTACCTGCCGTTGAAGATGGTGCCTTCACCGGTGGCGTTTCCGCGGATGCGGTTTTATCAGCTTTGGCATGAGCGGTGTCATGCTGCGCCGGATGTGATGTGGTTGCGCAGGATGATTGCGGAGGTGGCTGGGGAGTTGCCGGTTTTGCCTCAGTTGGCGAGAGTGGGGGAGGGGTAGGGGAAGGTTGGCAAGGGCAGAACCGTTGGCTCTTGTTTTGTGGTTGGCTTTGATTTTTGCGGCGTTGGCTTTTGCACCCAAGGGCCGTACGACATCCCCCTGCGGGGGCTGCCGGTCACTCTTCTTTGCGCGGCAAAGAAGACTAACGAGAAGAAAGCCGCCCTGCCGGGAGCAGAGCAATAAGGCTGTTCGATGGGGGGGGTTGCGTCGTACGGCCCTGAGTGTTGGCTGGCGTGTCCTACCGGCCTGGAGGTCATCGCAACTGCATGACCCACGGGTTCCGTGGTGGGGCCCCTGACCTCGTGTGCGGTGCGCGTTCGACCATCTGCCGTTCGCGGCGCAAGGGGCTGCGCCGTTTCGGGTGTGGTTGGTTTCGTGGTTTTGTCTCGGAGGGCCGGCACGGTGATGTTCGAGCGTGACCCTCGACCGGGCCACGGTGCCCACCACGAAACCAGGGGAGCTGAGAGCAAGGCGCCGGCAGCGCCGGTACGGCAGGGCCTCAAATGGCCGGGCGTTCGCCGCCAGAGACAAAACCACGAAACCAGCAGGTCATGCAGCATCGTGGCCCTCCGCACCCGTACGGCAGATCTGGGAATGGTCACCGAGCAAAGCGATCAGGGGCCTTACGGCGAGACCCGTGGGTCATGCAGCTGCGATGACCCTAAATCCGGTAAGGCACGCCAGCCAACACTCAAGGCCGTACGACGCTACCACAGAGGCAAAAACAGCCTTATTGCTCTGCTCCCGGCAGCCCCCGCAGGGGGATGTCGTATGGCACTTGGGTGCAAAAACCAACGCCGTAGCAATCAAATCCAAAGTTTGGACAAGAGCCAATGGTTTTGCACTTGTCCAACCCCCACTTCACTTCCCCTTGTAACTCGGAAAGAACAACTGCTCCCCCTCCACCTTGTACGCCGCGATGGCGTCCTGCCCTTCCTTCGACGTAATCCACTCCACCAGCTTCATCGCATCCGTGTAATTCGTGCCAGGATGCTTGGCCGGATTCACGGCGATCACGCCATACGGGTTGAACATCCTGGGATCGCCCTCCAGCAGGATCGCCAACCCGGTCTTGGCGCGGTAAGCGCCGTAGGTGGCCCGATCAGACAAGGTGTAGCCCGGCATCTGCGCTGCCATGGTCAGCACCTCACCCATCCCCAGCCCCGCGTTCACATACCAGGGTTGCCCCTTGGGCTCGATCCCCACCTGTTTCCAGTAGTCCTTCTCCATCACGTCGGTCCCGGAGTTGTCCCCGCGCGAGATGAACTTGGTGCTGCCTGCGGCGATCTTCCTGAAGCCGGCTAGCACGTCCTTGCCGCCCTTGAGGCGGTCGGGGTCGCTGGCCGGGCCGACCACGATGAAGTCGTTGTACATGACGTCGCGGCGGTTGACGCCGTAGCCCGCGGCCATGAATGCGTCTTCCATCTTGCGGGCGTGCACCAGCAGCACGTCGACGTCGCCCATCTCGCCCATCTTCATCGCCTTGCCCGAGCCCACCGCGATCACCTTGACGGCCACGCCGCTCTTTTGCTCGAACCTGGGCAGCAGGAATTTCAGCAGGCCGGAGTTTTCCGTGCTGGTGGTCGTGGCCAGCTTGAGTTCGCCAGCGAAGGCGCCGGCGGCGCCCGTCAGGCAGACCAGGCAAACCAGTCCCAGGTTGCGCGCGGCGCGGGTCGGTAAGTGACCCAAAAGGCTTTGCTGGGCGACGGCTTGCATGGAGTCTCCTTGTCTTATGTTTTCAGAAACACAATTGCCACAAACTCATGTGATCGGTGAGAATGCAGCGAAATACGTCGAAATCAGCGCCTTGCATTCTCGATGAACCACATCTCTAAAGTAAATATGAAAGGCGTTTCATATGACATTTCGCTTTGACCTGTTCCCGGTAGTGGCCGCGGACGACAATCCGCGTTCCAATGCCAAGGTGTTCCAGCTGCTCAAGGCAGTGCGCGAGACCGGCTCCCTGCATCGCGCGGCGCGCGAGATCGGGCTGTCATACCGGCACGCCTGGGGCGTGATGCGATCATGGGAGGAAATGCTTGGGCGCAGCATGCTCGACATGGAGCGTGGCCGGGGGGCGTCGCTGACGATGTTCGGCGAGCGCTTGCTGCGCGCGGAAGGGCGCTTGCGCGATGCGATCGACCCGATCGTGCAGAAGGCGATGGTCGATTTCCTGGCGGACCTGGACGACGCGGCCCAGCCGCAGACCCGCATCCGCTTCTCCGGCAGCCACGATCCGGCCATGGAGGTCCTGGCGGGGGCACTGCGCGATGCGCCGGGCGGCCTGCAGCTCGACACCGTGTTCTGCGGCAGCGTGGAGGGCCTGATCTGCCTGCAGGAGCGGCAGTCCGAGCTGGCGGGCTTCTACGTCTCGCCGATCCAGAAGGCTGGCTCCGTGGCCCACGTGACGCTGCGCAAATGGCTGCGTCCGGCCGCCGTGCGCCTGATCCGCCTGGCCTGGCGCGAGCAAGGCCTCATCGTTGCGCCCGGGCTCGCGTGCGAGATCCACGACCTGCGCGACCTGGCCCGCACCCGGGCTCGCTTTGTCAATCGCCAGCGCAGTTCGGGCACGCGCATGCTGTTCGACCAGCTGCTGGCCACCGAGGGGCTGTTCCCGGACCAGATCGTCGGCTATGAAACCCCCGAGTTCAGCAACGAGAAGGTGGCGGAAGCGGTGCACGCCGGCCGCGCCGAGGTGGGATTTGGCCTGCGCATGAATGCCGAGGCCCACGGGCTGGCCTTTGTGCCGCTGACCCGCGAGGCCTACTACGTGGCGCTGCGCAAGAACGACCAGATCACGCCCTGGGCGCATGGCTTGCTGGCGCATATGGCCGACCCGGCCTTGCGCCGCCGCATCGAGGCGCTTCCCGGCTACGCCATGGCCGAGCCCGACGGCATCCTGACGCCGCAAGAGGCACTCCCCTGGTACGGCCCCGACGGCAAGGAAGGCGGCTGACGCCGTCCACCAGGGAGGGCCGGATCCCGGCCGTTTGAGCGCGCGCGTATTACACTGGTTAAGTGGGCGGGGCTGCATGCCCGCCAGACAAACCCTGCAAGGAGCGCCATGCTAGAAACGGCCGCGTTGGCCGCGGGCTTGTCCTGGACCAGCGGATTCCGCCTTTACCTGGCCGTGTTCACGGCTGGCGCGCTGGGCCGCCTGGGCTGGCTGCACCTGCCGCCCGGCCTGCAGGCGCTGGAATCGTGGTGGGTGATCGCGCTGGCCGCGGTGCTGGCCCTGGCCGAGTTCGTGGCCGACAAGGTGCCGGGCTTCGATTCCTTCTGGGACAGCATCCAGACCTTTATCCGCATTCCCGCCGGCGCGATCCTGGCCGCCGCGGCCTTCGGGCAGCTCGATCCGCAATGGATGGTCGCCGCCGGGCTGGTGGGCGGCACGCTGGCCGGCACCGCCCATGCCGCCAAGGCCGGCACCCGCGCCCTGATCAACGTCTCCCCGGAACCGTTTTCGAATTGGGCTGCCTCACTGAGCGAGGACGTTGCCGCCAGCAGCGGACTGCTGCTGGCTTTTTTCCTGCCCGTGGTGTTCCTGGTGGTGCTGGGCGTGCTGCTGCTGGTGGCGGCGTGGCTGCTGCCCAAGCTGTGGCGCGGCTTGCGCCATTTGCGCGACGCGCTGGCCAAGCGTGCGCCGGCGGCCTCGCCGGCGGGGCGCCAGCCCCGGCGCTGAGTGGCGGGTTCGCCCCTCGTTTTGCCCAATCCGGCCATAATCTGGCCCTGGTCCGGCGGATGCGCGCCGGGATCCACCCGCTGGTATCCTGCCGTGGCGCCAATCCCGGCCCGCAGCCTGCCCGGCTGGCCGCCGCCCTGCATGTGCACGGACAAGAGATTAGCGATTAGAGATAAGAGATCAATGTCTTCAGAACCCGCTTCCCAGCACGTTCCCGCAGCAACAACCGCAACCACCGTAGCGGCATCGTCCGGTGCCCGCCCGACGCGTTTCTCGCCCTGGCACCAGGCTTTGCGCATGGCGCGGCGCGACTGGCGCGCCGGCGAGCTGAGCCTGTTGCTGTTCGCGCTGGTGCTGGCCGTGGCGGCGCTCAGCAGCGTGGGTTTCCTGGGCGACCGGATGCGCCTGGGGCTGGAGCGCGACGCGCGCCAGATGATCGCCTCCGATGTGCTGATCGTGTCCGACCAGCCGTTCGATGCCGTCTTCGCCGGTCACGCCGCGCAAGCGGGCCTGGCCACCACGCAGACCGTCACCTTCCCGAGCATGGCCAGCGCGCACGCGCCGGGCCGAGCCGCAACAACGCAGGGGCCGCGCGCGGCCAGCGGGGCACCGGCCGACGCCACCTCGCAACTGGCTGCGCTCAAGGCGGTCGCCCCCGGCTATCCCCTGCGCGGGCAGCTCAAGGTAGCGGCCGGGCCCGGGGCGCCGGAAGCCGCCGCTACCGGCATCCCCGCCGAGGGTACCGTCTGGGTGGACGAGGCTTTGCTGGACTCGCTTGGCGTTGCCATGGGCGACACCATCCAGCTGGGCAGCCGCGGCTTTCGCATCGACCGCATCATCACGCAGGAGCTGGATCGCGGCGCCGGCTTCATGAATTTTGCACCGCGTGTGATGCTGCCGCTGTCCGACCTGGCGGCCACAGGGCTGGTGGGGTGGGGCAGCCGGGTCTCCTACCGCCTGCTGGTAGCCGGCCCCGACGCCGCCGCGCAGGCTTACCAGAAGTGGGCCGAAGCTCAGATCGACAAGCGCGCGCTGCGCAACACCCGGGTCGAGTCGCTGGAATCCGGCCAGCCGCAGATGCGCGCCACGCTGGACCGCGCCGAGCGCTTCCTGTCGCTGGTGGCGGTGCTGTCCTCGATGATTGCCGCGGTGGCCATCGCCATGTCAGCGCGCCGCTATATGCAGCGCCATACGGATGCCTGCGCCGTGTACAAGTGCATGGGCCTGTCGCGCCGCGAGATCCTGCTGGCCTTCGGGCTGGAGTTCCTGCTGCTGGGCGTGGGCGGCGCGGTGGCCGGCGTGGTGCTGGGCTACCTGGCGCACTACGGCCTGCTGCTCTCGCTGGGCAACCTGCTGACCGTGACGCTGCCGCAGCCTTCCGCCTTGCCGGCCGTGGTTGGCGTGCTGGCAGGCGTCGTCCTGCTGACCGGCTTTGCCTTGCCGCCGCTGCTGGCGCTGACCCGGGTGCCGCCGCTGCGCGTGCTGCGGCGTGATATCGGCGCGCCGCCGGTTTCGACCTGGATCGCCTACGGGCTCGGCCTGGGCGCCTTTGTGGCGCTGCTGCTGGTGGCCGCGCGCGATCTCAAGCTGGGGCTGACCACCGCGGGCGGCTTTGTCGCCGCCGGTGTCGTGTTCGCGCTGCTGGCCCTGGGCCTGCTGAGCCTGTTGTCGCGGCTGATGCGCGGTGGGCGCCTGGCGCGCGGTAGCGTGGGCTGGCGCTTTGCGCTGGCGGTGCTGGAGCGCCGCCGCGGCGTGACGGTGCTGCAGACGGTGGCGCTGGCAGTGGGCCTGATGGCGCTGCTGCTGCTCGGCATGACCCGCAACGACCTGATCGCCTCCTGGCGCAACGCCACGCCGGCGGACGCGCCCAACCGCTTCGTCATCAATATCCAGCCGGACCAGCGCGCGCCCCTGTCGGGCATGCTGGAGCACGCCGGCATCGCCGACCTGCTGTACCCGATGGTGCGCGGCCGCCTGACACATATCGGCGGCCAGCCGGTGCGCGCCGATCGCTTCGCCGATGGCCGCGCCCGTAACCTGGTCGAGCGCGAATTCAACCTGTCCTATACCGACGCGCTGCCGGCCGGCAACCGCGTGGTGGCCGGCAACTGGTTCGGCGCCGGCAAGGCCGGCGCCTCGGTGGAGGAGGGCATCGCCAAGACCCTGGGGATCCGGCTCGGGGACACCTTGCGCTTCGACGTGGCGGGGCAGTCGGTGGAGGCGCCGGTCACCTCGCTGCGCAAGCTGGACTGGGGCTCGATGCGGGTCAATTTCTTCGTCATCTTGCCGCCCGCCGCCATGCAGGGCTTGCCGCAGACCTATATCACCGCCTTCCACCTGGCGCCCGCGCAAGCCGCGCTGGGCAACCGGATGGTGGCGGCCTTCCCGAACATCACGGTGGTCAACACCGACATGATCCTGCGCCAGATCCAGGACGTGCTCGACCAGGTCATCGCCGCCGTCGAGTTCCTGTTCGTGTTCACGCTCGCTGCCGGCGTGACCGTGCTCTACGCGGCGCTGTCCGGCGCGCGCGACGAGCGCAAGCGCGATGCCGGGCTGCTAAAGGCACTGGGCGCATCCGCCGCGGTGGTGCGGCAGACCCAGTACGCGGAGTTCCTGGTGGTGGGCGGACTGGCGGGCTTGCTGGCCAGCCTGGGCGCGATCGCGGTGGGCTGGGGCTTGTCGCAGTTCGTGTTCGATTTTCCCTACCGCTTCAACGGCTGGATCGTGCCGGCCGGTGTGCTTTCTGGCATGCTGTGCGCTTTCGCGGGCGGCTGGCTGGGTTTGCGCGAGGTGCTGCGCCAGCCCGCGTTGGCCACGCTGCGTGATGCGTGATACCTGAAGCCTGAACCATCTTTGAGTGTTTATGAGTACCGATTCCAAGCCTGAAAATGCGGCATCCGCGGCCTCCGACGCCGCCCCGGAAGTCACTGCCTATGAACTGATCGGCGGCGAAGCGCGCGTGCGCGAACTGGTCGACCGTTTCTACGACCTGATGGATCTGGAGGACGAGTTCAAGGGCCTGCGTTCGCTGCATCCCGCCTCGCTCGACGGCTCGCGCGACAAGCTGTTCTGGTTCCTGTGCGGCTGGCTGGGCGGCCCCAAGCATTTCATCGAGCGCTTTGGCCACCCGCGCCTGCGCGCGCGCCACATGCCGTTCGAGATCGGCACCAGCGAGCGCGACCAGTGGATGCGCTGCATGGCGCTGGCCATGCAGGACGTCGGCTTGCCCGAAGACCTGCAGCTGCGCCTGATGCAGGCCTTCTTCGGCACCGCCGACTGGATGCGCAATGTGCCGCGTTGATGGGCAAGGCCACCGAACCAGCCACCGAACCAGCCAATGATCCCGACACCATGACGGACACGTATCTCGAAGCCGCCACGGAGCTGCCTGCCGGCGCCCGGCGCATACTCGATTTCTGGTTCGGCGCGCCTGCCTCGCCGGAATGGAACACAACACGCTCGGTGTGGTTCACCAAGTCCGATGACTTCGACGCCACGGTCCGCGCTGCCTTGCTGCCACTGTGGGACGCCACGCACGCGGGCGCGAATGCCGACTGGGCGCAAGGCCCCGAAGGCGCTTGCGCACGCATCGTGCTGCTGGACCAGGTGCCGCGCAACGTCTTTCGCAACGACCCGCGCAGCTTCGCCTCCGACCCGCAGGCGCTGGCAACGGCCCGCCAGATGGTGGAGAGCGGCGCCGACCGCCTGCTGCCAACGGCGTTCCACCGCATGTTCTGCTACATGCCGTTCGAGCATTCTGAGGCCCTTGCCGACCAGAACACGGCCGTGCGGTTGATGACGGCACTGCGCGACGAAAGCGAGGGCAAGGTGGACGTGGTCGAATGGGCGATCAGGCATCGCGCGGTGATCGAGCGCTTCGGGCGCTTCCCGCATCGCAACGCCGTGCTGGGACGGCAGGATACGGCGCAGGAGAGGGCGTTCCTGAAGGCGCCCGGCTCGTCGTTCTGAGCCGGGCTCGCCTGACGTTACTGTCCCGGTTGCCACATCAGCTTCACCAGCTTCACCAGCTTCACCAGCTCGATCCAGTATGCGGCATGGTGGCGGGGCCGGGACTCAAGCCGATGTAACAGGCCCTGGGCAGGGCCAGCGGGGAGCGCCATCAGGTCTCCTTGCGCTTCTCCTGCCACTTGTCCACCAGCAAGCGCGGCGCGTTTGCGAGCTTGTCGAGGATGCCTTCGGGCGTGGGGGCCACATGCAGCAGGTCGTTGTGGACCTGCTTCAGGAAGCCTTCGTCCACGGCGTGCTGCATGAAGCCCAGCATGCTGTCGTAGAAGCCTTCCACATTGAGCAGCCCCACCGGCTTGGCGTGATAGCCCAGCTGCAGCCAGGTGAAGGTCTCGAACAGTTCCTCGAAGGTGCCGACGCCGCCCGGCATGGCGATGAATGCATCGGCGCGGTCGGCCATCATCTGCTTGCGCTCGTGCATGTTGCGCACCACGTGCAGCTCGGTCAGGCCGCGATGGCCGACTTCCTTTTGCATCAACGCATCCGGAATGATGCCGATGGCGGTGCCGCCATTCGCCAGCACGGCGTCGGCCACCGTGCCCATCAGCCCGACCTTGCCCCCGCCGTACACCAGCGCAAGGCCGCGCTCGGCCAGGGTCTTGCCCATGGCGCGCGCCGCGGCGGCGTACTCGGGGCGATTGCCGGGGCTGGAGCCGCAATAGATGCAAACGGACTTCACGTTTTTTCCTTTTCGGTTTGTGCCGCCCTGGCGGCAGCGTATTCCCGGGCTTGCTTGTCGAACGCCTGGCGGGCCTTGCCGCGCAGGTAAGGGGCAAGGATCGAGAAGATGTGGTAGCTGGCACCGTGCAGGTAGCCGCGGATCAACTCGGGGTCGTTGTACTGGCGCGGATGCTGCACGAACTGGAAGGACAGCCAGTAGGTCGCGATCACCACGATATTGGTGCAGATGGCCTCGACCTGCTCGGGCGTGGCCTCCATCTCGCCGTCTTCCTGGAACTGCCGGCAGATCTCCATCGCAAAGCGTTTCTTCTGCTCGACGATACGCTTGAAGTTGGTTTCAAGCATGCGGTTGCGCGCCAGCAGGTCGTTGATGTCGCGGTACAGGAAGCGGTAGTTCCACAGGAACTCCGCCATGTACTGCAGGTAGCCCCAGCTTTCGTCCAGCGTGGCCTTGTGATCGTCGGGCAACTTCAGGCGGCGCTCCATCTCCTGCTCGAACAGCACGAAGATGGAGTTGATGATGTCGTCCTTGTTGCGGAAGTGATAGTAGAGATTGCCGGGGCTGATCTCCATGGCTTCCGCAATGGTGGTGGTGGTGACGTTGGGCTCGCCCACCTCGTTGAACAGGCGGAGCGAGACGTCTAGGATGCGGTCCCGGGTGCGGCGGGGGCCGGCTTGCTGTTTGGGTTCCATGGGCGACCGGGCGAGCGGCAATTCGGTAAGTTGAAGGCGATTATAAGCAATCGCCGTTCGCCGCAATGCCGCAAGCGCCTTTGGCCCTGTCCGCGCGGCGCTTTGTCCGCTGGTGCCGGGCTTGTGCCGGGCTTGCGCCGCGAGCCTGTCAGGCCGCCAGCGCGCGCAGCCAGTCCACCACGATCGGCCCCGCAATGGCCAGCCAGGTGCCGCCGCACAGCACCAGCGCCAGCATGACCGCGGCGCTGCCGAAGTCCTTGGCGCGCTTGGAGAGGCTGTGCCGCTCCAGCGAGATCCGGTCCACGGCGGCCTCCACGCTGGAGTTGAGCAGTTCCACGATGAGCACCAGCAGCAAGGTGCCCAGCAGCAGGATGCGCTCGACGATGCCGACCGGCAGCAGCAAGGCGCACGGCGTCAGGATCACCACCAGCGTCAGCTCCTGACGAAACGCGCTTTCTTCCAGCACCGCGTAGCGCAGGCCGGACACCGAGTTGATGCCGGCATGCCAGGCCCGCGCCAGGCCGCGGTTGCCCTTGTGGGGGTTCTGCTCAATCGTGTACTCGTTGCTCGGCGAATCCGGGGCCGGGGTGGCGGTCTGCGGCGCCGGCGGGCGGTGCGGTTTGGACGGTGTGCGATGCGGAGTCGGCATGTTCGGAAGAGGGGCGGGCAGCGGTGCCGGTAGTGCCGTTGGGGGTCGCGCGTACGGCCGGCAGCGGCTGCAGGTGAGTCAGGAACTGCTCGGAGGCGGCGCGCCACGAGAACCGTTCGGCATGGGCGCGAGCGGTGGCGCGGTCGATGCGCAGCGCTTCCAGGCAAGCTTCACGCAAGTCTTCGTGCATCACCCCGGCGTCACTGTGGCCGAGCACATCGATCGGCCCGGTCACCGGATAGGCCGCCACCGGCAGCCCGCTGGCCAGGGCTTCGAGCAGCACCAGCCCGAACGTATCGGTGCGGCTGGGGAATACGAAGACGTCGGCCGAAGCATACACCTTTGCCAGCTCCGGCTGGCTCAGCACGCCCAGGTAGTTGACCCCCGGATAGCGCGCGCGCAGCGACGCGAGCGCCGGCCCGTCGCCCACCACCCATTTGGAACCGGGCAGGTCCAGCGCGAGGAAGGCCTCCACGTTTTTTTCCACGGCCACGCGCCCAACGTAGAGGAAGATCGGGTGCGCCGTGTTGAGCACGTTAGCCTGCTGGGTGGTGAAGACATCGAGATCGACGCCGCGGGTCCACAGCACGCCGTGGGTGATGCCGAAGCGATGCAGGTCTTGCAGCACCACCGGCGTCGGCGCCATCACGGCGCGCGCCGGGCCATGGAACCAGCGCAGGAAGCGGTAGGTCCAGGCCAGCGGAAGGCCGAAGCGCGCCTGCACGTACTCCGGAAAGCGCGTGTGGTAGGCGGTGGTGAACGGCAGTTGCTCGCGGATCGCATGGCGGCGCGCCGCCAGCCCGAGCGGGCCTTCGGTGGCGATGTGCAGCGCGTCCGGCGCGAAGGCGCGGATGCGCTCGCGGACCCTGGCGCCGGCGAACAGGGACAGCGCGATCTCCGGATAGGTCGGGCAGGGAATGGTGGTGAATTCCTGCGGCGTGATCAGCTCCACCGTGTGCCCCATCGCGATCAGCTCGCGGCGGGTGGACTTGAGCGTGCGCACCACGCCATTGACCTGCGGCTCCCAGGCATCGGTGACGATCAGGATCTTCATAGCTGCTCCTTGCGGCCAGGCCGCGTGGGTGGCCGGCCTCGGCGAGGCCACGGCAATACCGGTGTTCGGGTGGCGGCGTGGCGGATGCCGCGCTCAAGTCTCGTCAGGCCGTGGCGGTGGCGCGGCGGCCAGCCGTGGCCGGCGCGTCGAGCAGCGTGGTCCAGTAGACGATCTGCAATTCGCCGTCCTGCGTCTCCACCAGGGCGGAGAGGCTCTCCACCCAGTCGCCGTCGTTGCAGTAGAGCTGGCCGTCGACCTCGCGGATCTCGGCCTTGTGGATATGGCCGCAGATCACGCCGTCGCAGCCGCGCCGGCGCGCCTCATCCACCATCGCCTGCTCGAACGAGTTGATGTAGTTGACCGCGTTCTTGACCTGGTGCTTCAGGTATTGCGACAGCGACCAGTAGGGAAAGCCCAGGCGGGCGCGGATGCGGTTGAAGTGGCGGTTGACCGCCAGGATCAGGGTGTAGAGCGAGTCGCCCAGGTAAGCCAGCCAGCGCGCATGCTGCACCACGCCGTCGAACAGGTCGCCGTGCACCACCCACAGGCGCTTTCCTACGGCGGTGACGTGGACGGCGTCCTCGCGCACCGTGATATCGCCGAAGGCGAGGCCGTCGAACTGGCGCGCCACCTCATCGTGGTTACCCGGCACGTAGATCACCTCGGTGCCCTTGCGCGCCTTGCGCAGCAGCTTCTGCACCACGTCGTTGTGACTTTGCGGCCAGTACCAGCCGCGGCGCAGCTGCCAGCCATCGATGATGTCGCCGACCAGGTAGAGCTGGTCCGATTCATTGTGCTTGAGGAAGTCGAGCAGGTAATCGGCCTGGCAGCCGGGCGTGCCGAGGTGGATGTCGGACAGCCAGATGGCGCGGTAGTGGCGGATGGGATGGGACGGTTGCTGGGAGTGGGCGGTGGGTTCGGCAGGCGCGGCGTTGGCGGGAGCGGTTGCGGACCGGGCCCCAGGCCGTTGCTGCAAGTCGCTGGCCGGTGGCATGAAGGCGGCCAGCGCGGCAGGCAATGACATGGGCCGCGGCAGCGATTGCGACTCGGTGGTGCGGCTGCGCAGCAGTTGCGTGGCCTTGGCCAGACGTCCGCAGGCAGAACGAAGAGCTTGAACCATGGCGGCCCCGGTAGCGACGATGGCTGCATTGGGCCAGTCGCGTGTGACGGGAGCGTGAATGTCATATGAAAGTTAAAGAACGGGGGTATGTGCTTCTAGCCCGCTGACGCGGGGGATGCGTGTGTGGGCGGGGTTTTCGCTCTTCTAGCTGCTGGCGCGGCTGTACGGGGTTGGCCGTTTACACACATGTGAGATGTCACTTCTCTTTACTCGTAAAGAGAAGTAACCAAGAGAAAGCGATCCTTGCAGGAGGCTGGCGTGTCGGGGTTGCGCAGCCCGGTGGTTTCGTCGTCAGGCCCCGGGTTCTAATGGCCTCATGCCGTTACCAGTTTAAATGGCCACGATCTTGCGAATGACGCCGGTTTCGTCGTGAGGCTGCTCGGTAGCAGCATCCCTGCTCATCCACACATCTGCCGGTACCGGCGTGAAGCGCCACGATATATCACGCCGTGATGGTTTCGTGGTGGGGTGGGCGCGGTGGTGAATCCCTCAAGACTATTCCGGCGGTGCCACCGCGCCCACGACGAAAACGGGACGCTTGCAACTTCGTGGCCGCCCGCGCCGCGAGCGA